>JACQXX010000010.1 GCA_016208495.1 Acidobacteriota bacterium
ATGGCAAAAGAGAAATTTGATCGCAGTAAGCCACATATCAATGTGGGAACAATTGGACACGTGGACCACGGAAAAACAACGTTGACGGCGGCGATCACGACCGTGTTGGCCAAGAGCAACACCAAGATCCAGGTGAAATCATACGCGCAGATTGACGCGGCGCCGGAAGAAAAGGCGCGAGGGATCACAATCAACACGGCGCACGTGGAATACGAGACCAAAAATCGGCACTATGCGCACGTGGATTGCCCCGGTCACGCTGACTACATCAAGAACATGATCACGGGTGCGGCGCAGATGGACGGAGCGATTCTGGTGGTGGCGGCAACCGATGGCCCGATGCCCCAGACACGGGAACACATCCTGCTGGCGCGGCAGGTGGGTGTGCCGGCGATGTGCGTGTTTATGAACAAATGCGACATGGTGGACGACGAAGAGTTGCTGGAACTGGTGGAACTCGAAGTCCGGGAACTGCTATCGAAGTATGATTTTCCAGGCGACGACATTCCAGTGATTCGCGGGTCGGCGCTGGGAGCGCTCAACGGGGATCCGAAGTGGGAAGCCAAGTTGTTGGAATTGATGGAAGCGGTGGACAGCTACATTCCGACGCCGGTGCGTGTGACGGACAAGCCATTCTTGATGCCGGTCGAAGACATTTTCTCGATTTCAGGCCGTGGAACAGTGGCGACAGGCCGCATTGAACGCGGAATCGTGAAGGTCGGGGAAGAAGTGGAAATCGTCGGAATCCGGGCGACACGCAAGACGGTGGTGACGGGCGTGGAAATGTTCAAAAAACTGCTCGACGAAGGCCGGGCAGGGGACAACGTGGGATTGTTGCTGCGCGGTGTGGACCGAAGCGACATCGAACGTGGCCAGGTGATCGCCAAGCCGGGATCAATCACGCCGCACACAAAGTTCAAGTGCGAAGTCTACATTTTGACGAAGGAAGAAGGTGGCCGCCACACGCCATTTTTCAAAGGCTATCGGCCCCAGTTCTACTTCCGGACCACGGACGTGACCGGAGTGGCGACGCTGCCGGAGAACGTGGAAATGGTGATGCCGGGCGACAACGTGGCCCTGGAAGTCGAATTGATTACCCCAATCGCGATGGAAAAGGGGTTGCGGTTCGCCATCCGTGAAGGTGGCCGCACCGTCGGTGCCGGTACGATCTCAGATATTCTTGAGTAAGAAACGTGCATTTGTGATTTGCGATTTGCCACTTGCCATTGTGAATTCAACACGATGGCAAGTGGCAACTGGCAAGGGCAAATCGCAAAAAACAAATGAGGTGAGTTATGGCTCGTGATAATGTGACGTTGCAGTGTCCGGAATGCAAAAACCGGAACTATGTGACCAATAAAAACAAGAAAACCACAACGGGACGCCTGCAGTTTTCAAAATTCTGCCGCTTTTGCCGCAAGCATACTCCTCACAAAGAAACCAAGTAAGCATTGCTCACAGGGGTATAGTGTCAACGGTTAGCACGTCGGTCTCCAAAACCGAAAGTTCGGGTTCGAATCCTGATACCCCTGCCACTTCATCCAATCGCAGCAGTGCGCCGTCCCTTTATTCAAAGTTGAACTTTTGAGGAGAGTAGAGTACGTATGAGTCAGGCTTCTGAGGTAGCACGCATGAGTGAATCCAACTGGTTGGCAACCAAATGGGCGGGCGTGACCCACTTTTATCGAGATGTGAAACAGGAGATGAAACGAGTCTCCTGGCCTTCAAAAAACGAAGTGCTCTCAACCACAGTGGTCGTTGTGGTAGCCGTTACCTTTTTTGGATTTTTTCTCTGGGTTGTTGATGTGTTAATCACACTCGGATTTGAACAACTCACCAAGTGGTTTACTCGATAGGAATACAAGGTTTCGCCGCGGCGAAAAGTGAATAGCAATGGCAAAACGGTGGTTTATTATTCATACCTATTCCGGGTATGAAAAAAAAGTCAAAGAAAGCTTGCAAACACGCGTCAAAGCCTATGGGATGGAAGATGAAGTCCCTCAGGTGCTCGTTCCGACTGAGACCGTCTTTGAAATGCGTGGAAACAAGCGAATTGAAACGTCGAGGATGATCTTTCCTGGCTACGTTTTGGTCGAAATCGAGACAGATGACAAAACCGGTGAAATGTCAGATAAAGTCTGGCATATCATTAAAAGCACGCCCAAAGTGACCAGTTTTGTCGGAGGCCAAAAACCCACGCCGTTAACTGACGAAGAAGTCAATCAGATTATCCATCACGTTACAGAAGCCACGGAAAACCCCAAGCCGCGGGTCTCCTTTACTCATGGCGAAACTGTCCGAATTACCAGTGGGCCATTTACCGGGTTCACGGGCGTGGTCGAAGAAGTCAACCTTGATAAAAACACATTGAAAGTCATGGTGACGATCTTTGGACGGGCAACACCAGTTGAACTGGATTTCACCGGGGTCAATAAGCTCTCGTTTTCTGAAGAATAATACACAGTTGGTTCAGGTAGCGACCGGCCCTGGTGTCGTGAGTTACCCGTTAGACTCTGAAGCACAGCACGAAAGACAACTATGGCAAAGAAAATCACTGCGTACATCAAGTTGCAGATCCCGGCTGGGAAAGCCAATCCAGCGCCTCCAATTGGTCCGGCGCTCGGTCAACACGGCCTCAACATCATTGGCTTCTGCAAAGAATTCAATGCCCGCACCGCCAATATGGGAGACCTGAAAATCCCGGTGGTGATCACGGTATTTGCTGACAGATCCTATACCTTTATTACCAAAACGCCGCCGGCGGCTGACCTGTTGAAAAAAGCAGCAGGGATTTCTTCCGGTTCGGCCAAACCCAATCGCGACAAAGTTGGCAAAATCACAAGTAAACAATTGCGCGAAATTGCAGAATCAAAAATCCAGGATATGAATTGCGGTTCAGTCGAAGCAGCGATTCGAACTATTGCGGGCACCGCTCGCAATATGGGCCTTGAGATTGTTGACTAATTTCAGTTGCATTGATGATCACCCTCGATTTTGCCACCGGGGGTGATTTTTCATTCCAGGCAACCTCTTCGTTTGGGTGCTTCGATGAGCATCCAGGGAGTAGTTCCGGCTGCGAGGCCGGCTACGTTTGTACCTGAAAGGACATTATATGGCAAAGGTTGGAAAAAAATATAAAGCCGCAACGGCGCAGATTGATGCCACCAAATTGTATCAATTGCCCGACGCGCTGCAGTTGGTCTCAAAGATTGCCTTCGCCAAGTTTGATGAAACCGTGGAAGTCACCATGGTGCTTGGCGTTGATCCGCGAAAAGCGGATCAAATGGTGCGCGGCACGGTTGTGCTGCCCAATGGGCTTGGAAAATCAAAACGGGTGTGTGTGATTGCCACTGGTGAAAAACAGCGCGAAGCTCGCGAAGCCGGTGCTGAAGAAGTCGGCGGCGAAGAACTCGTTGACCGGATCAAAGGCGGCTGGCTTGATTTTGATGCGGTGATTGCAACTCCGGACGTGATGAAACAGGTCGGGACGCTCGGTAAAATTCTTGGGCCACGTGGGTTGATGCCAAACCCGAAGACTGGCACTGTGACCTTTGATGTCGCCAAGGCAGTTCAAGAAACCAAGGCTGGGAAGGTGGAATACCGCGTTGATAAAACCGGTGTGATCCATGCTCCAATCGGCAAAGTTTCCTTTGGCTCACAAAAGCTGTTTGAAAATGCCAAGGTGCTCATTGATGCGGTCATCAAAGCCAAACCACAGACTGCCAAGGGGCGCTATGTGAAAGGAATGCACCTCTGCTCGACGATGGGGCCGAACGTGCGTTTGGATGCGGCCAGTTTCCACGTCTAAAGGGAGTGAAAAGAAAAGCCTATGAATCGGACTGAAAAAAACCAAGAGCTTGAGGTATTGGCCAAAAGCTTTCAAAGCACCCCACACGCATTCCTGGTTGGATTTCAGGGATTGACCGTCGGGGTGGATACCAGCTTGCGCGCGGAAATGCGCAAAGCCAACATTACCTACAAAGTAGTAAAAAACACCCTGGCCCGACGTGCCGCGAAAGGCACGGCGCTGGAAGTGGTTGAAAAGGACTTTGTCGGCCCAACGGCAGTTGCCATTCATCCGGAAGACCCGGTGACCACCGCCAAATTGCTGCAAAAGTTTTTCAAAGAAAACCCGAAGTTTGTTTTCAAAGCCGCTGTGGTTGAAGGCCGTGCGATTCAGGTGACTGAACTCGACGAACTGGCCAACATGCCATCCCGTGAAGAATTGCTGTCCAAGCTGTTGTTTGTGCTGAATTCAGGTGCTCAGCGCCTGGCATCCGTTACCAACGGTGTGGCACGCAACCTGGCGATTGTACTCAACCAGATTCACGAACAGCGGGCCAATGCGGAAACCCCAGCCGCTGCCGAGTAATTGCGCCGGGGATTCGCCTAAAGTCTTTACTTTTATTGTTTCAAACAACGCCGCGGTCTGTCAGAGGCGCGCGTTGGGAGCCTGGACGTAGCCTTTCGAGGAGATGCACCTTCGGAGACGCGTTCACTGGCGGTATACACCACAACCGCTGGGAAATCTGGAATCTTACGTGTTTTGATCGTTTTTTGGAGGAAGAGATAATGTCTGAGAAATTAGAAGCTATTTTATCAAGTGTTGAATCCTTGACCTTGTTGGAAACTGCCCAGTTGGTCAAGATGATGGAAACTCGCTTTGGCGTATCCGCTGCCGCTGCCACTGCCGCTGCTGCACCGGTTGCTGCTGTGGTTGCTGCTCCGGTCGAAGAAAAGACCGAATTTGACGTGATCTTGACCGGCGCCGGCGCCAACAAGATCAATGTGATCAAAGTGGTCCGCGAATTGACCTCACTCGGCCTGAAAGAAGCCAAAGACCTGGTGGAAGGCGCGCCCAAGGCTGTCAAAGAAGGCGTCAACAAGGACGAAGCCGAAGCCGTCAAGAAGAAATTGGTCGATGCTGGCGCAACCGTCGAAATCAAGTAGTTTCCCTGCGGTCACTTTACGGCTTGCCATACCTGGTTTTCGGCCAGCAATGCGGTAAAGTGACTTGCACTTCGCCGGGCAACGCCTAAGCTTAAAAGGGGGAAGTGCATTCTTCCCCCTTCAGTTCATTTTAATCCTGGATCGCAGAATGTGTCTCTGGCAGCGTTCATTCAGAGAGGATCGCCACCATCCTCACTGGAACTGTTCGAAGGACACGCCATAACATCTCTGTTTTTCAAACCTCTGATAATCATACTTTTTCAGAGGAGGGCCCGCTGACCTCACAAAATTGTCAGCTTCATGATTTCCAAAATAATATGGTAGTGCTCCAAATCCGACCTGGAGTACCCGTTTCTGGCCAGTTCTGGCAGATTCGACTGATTCCGATACGGGATCTTTCATCAGGTTGGGGCATTGGTTGCTTTTAGTTCTGAAACGCGCTTGAAGAGCGTGCTGAGAAACGTGTCTCAGTACGGTCTTCCATTTTGTGTTTAAGCCGCTTTTTTGATTTACATTCGGTTGATTGACTTTCCCCGGCACTGCGAGCGGCGAGTTGGTAAGCCTAATCAACCAGTCGAAGGTTGTTTCCTTGGGCAACACCTTTATCCTGGCTTTTCTGGATGATCCGCTCCAATCGCCAATCACTGGCCCCAGTACCACCCCAGTTTGATCAGCCATGTGGGACAATATCGCCATTATGTTTCTTCATTTCCTGCCACAGCACACCGTCCGGCTGGCTGGATCACTCCTTCGCCGTTCATCCGATTTTCCAACTTACAGTTTGGCGCACCAGCGCACATGCAAACAGAGGTGAAACGCTGCTATGTCAATGTCTCTGACAACTAACCCTACGCCTACTGAGCGCCACGATTTTTCCAAGATCAAAACCACGATTCGCATTCCGAACCTGATCGAGGTTCAGCGCGAATCCTACAACCGCTTCTTGCAAATGGATTTATTGCCTGATGAACGCGAAAGTATCGGGCTCCAGTCTGTATTTAGATCTGTTTTTCCGATTAACGATTTTCGCGAGACAGCACAACTCGACTTCGTCGATTATTCGATTGGAGAATGGAAGTGCAAATGCGGAAAAAACGAAGGTCTGAAATTCTTGCGTTCCAACTGCCACAGTTGTGGTTCGACGATTCGCATTGACCCCCTTTCCGGCGAAGACATCGTGTGCGGAACGTGCGGCTCCCTCAACAAAAACATTGTCACGCTGTGCGATGTGTGCGGCGAACCCGTTGGTCTGAAGCACAAATATGATGTGCAAGAGTGCCAGGAACGTGGAATGACCTATGCTGTTCCACTGAAAGTCAAAATCCGGCTGACGGTGTGGGACAAAAACGAAGAAACCGGGAAGCGTTCACTGCGTGACTTCCGTGACGAAGATGTGTACTTCGGCGATATCCCGCTGATGACGGAAAAGGGCACCTTTATCATCAACGGGACCGAGCGCGTGATCGTGTCACAGTTGCATCGCAGCCCTGGGGTATTCTTTGAAAAATCACCGGTTTACCTGGCAAAGGTTATTCCATACCGCGGTTCCTGGATCGAATTTGAATATGACCAGAAGAACCTGCTCTATGTCCGAATTGACCGAAAACGAAAGTTTTTGGCTTCGATTTTCCTGCGGGCGCTTGGCCTGATGGTCAAACTTGATGTGCCGGGAATTCACCGGGGTGACTATTCGGATTCACAAATTGAAGAGCAAATCCGGCTGGCGTCCTATGCTGACGCCGAGATTGTGCGCACGTTCTATAACGTGAGCAAAATTTCCGTCCACGACAAGAAATTGTGGTTGAAAGTTGGACCAAGCCTGCACGATATGAAAATCCAGGGCGGTGTGACCAATCCGGCCACCGGCGAAGTGATTGTCAAACCGGCTGGGAAGCTCACCAACCGCAAAATTGACGAACTCCACAAGGCCAAAATTACGGAAATCCCGGTCGAAGCCATGGACCTGGAAGGTGCCTGTTTTGTGGATGAAGTCATCAACAACGCCACTGGCGAAGTGTTGGGCGAATCCCACAGCGAATTGACGGCCAAAGAGTACGCGGCACTGGTTGATTCTGAAACAGACACGTTTGAGATTTTCTTCCCGGAACGTGACGATGTCGGGACCATCCTGGTGCAAACCCTCAAGAAAGATAGCGTTCGCAAGCCGGTTGATGCGTTGCTGGAAATCTACCGCAAGATGCGCCCAGGTGACCCGCCAACCGTGATGACGGCGTGGAATCTGTTTCACGGAATGTTTTTTGACGAGCGGAAATTTGATTTTTCACGGGTTGGACGCCTCAAGTTCAACATTAAAATGGGCCGACCTGACCGCGACCGCCTCAACGAGCAAACCCTGTCTCCAAAGGATTTCTTTGATGTGATTGCCTATGTGCTGAAACTGCGTAAGGGCAAGGTCACCGGACCACACGGCAAAGAATTGATTTATGAAGCGGATGATATTGATCATTTGGGGAATCGCCGGGTCCGTGCTGTCGGCGAACTGCTGGAAAACCAGTTCCGCATTGGTCTGGTCCGGATGGAACGCGCCATCAAGGAAAAGATGTCGATCCACCAGGAAATGCAAACCGCGATGCCGCGCGACCTGATCAATGCCAAACCAGTGACGGCTGCCGTGCGCGAATTTTTTGGTTCCTCCCAGTTGTCGCAGTTTATGGACCAAACCAACCCGCTGTCGGAAATTACCCACAAGCGGCGTCTGTCGGCCCTCGGGCCGGGCGGTCTCTCGCGTGAGCGAGCCGGGTTTGAAGTCCGCGACGTGCATCCGACGCACTATGGCCGTATCTGTCCGATTGAAACTCCTGAAGGTCCGAATATCGGGTTGATCTCGTCGTTGTCCTGTTTTGCTCGAATCAATGAATTCGGCTTTATTGAGTCACCGTACCGCAAAGTTGAAAATGGTCGGGTGGTTGAGTACGTGCGCATTACCAATGGCGGCGATACCGAACTCAAACCTGAGATGCACCTGTCGGCTGATGAGGTCAATCGCATCAATAAAGCCCTTCCACCAGGCAAGAAGACCGCCGATTATGAACCGCATCCATTTTATCTCTCCGCCTGGGAAGAAGATAAATACACGGTCGGACAGGCCAACATCACGGTTGATGAAAATAACGTGATCCTCAACGAACGGGTCTCGTCACGAAACCAGGGGGACTTTAAAGAATCAGCTCGCCATGAAATTCATTTTGTGGACGTTTCGCCCAAACAGTTGGTGTCGGTGGCTGCCGCGTTGATTCCGTTCCTCGAACACGACGACGCCAACCGCGCACTGATGGGATCAAACATGCAACGTCAGGCGGTGCCGCTGCTGCGAGCCGAAGCTCCATTGATCGGAACCGGGATGGAGAAAGTCACCGCCCAGGATTCGGGGGCTGTCGTGCTGGCCCGTCGTGATGGCGTGGTGGATAGCGTTGACTCGGAACGAATCATCATTCGGGTTGACAATACTCAGTCCGGATCGCTTTCACGCGAAGTCACCGCCGATATCTATCAGTTGGTCAAGTTCCGTCGCTCAAACCAGAGCACCTGCATCAACCAGAAACCGATTGTGCAGGTTGGACAACGGGTCAAAAAAGGTGATGTGCTGGCGGACGGTCCATGTACTGATTTCGGAGAACTCGCCCTGGGCCGTAACGTCCTGGTGTCGTTTATGCCGTGGCGTGGATACAACTTCGAAGACGCAATTCTGATTTCTGAAAAGCTGGTGCGGGAAGATGCCTACACCTCAATTCACATTGAAGAACTCGAAATCGAAGCTCGTGACACCAAGCTGGGGCCTGAAGAAATCACACGTGATATTCCAAACGTCTCGGAATCAATGCTGCGTGACCTTGATGAGTCGGGCATCATTCGCATCGGCGCTCGGGTCAAACCTGGGTCAATTCTGGTCGGCAAGGTGACACCAAAGGGTGAAACCCAGTTGACGGCGGAAGAAAAGCTGCTGCGAGCCATCTTTGGTGAAAAAGCCGGTGATGTGCGCGATGCCTCGCTGACCTGTCCTCCAGGAATTGAAGGCACGGTGGTGGATGTCAAAGTCTTTACTCGCAAGGGCGCTGAGAAAGACAAGCGGTCACTGGCAATTGAACAGACCGAAGAAAACCGCCTGATCAAGAACTTGAACGACGAAAAGCGAATCCTGGAGGAAGAGCGCAACAAGCGTGTGTACGAACTCCTGGATGGACAGCGCGTGGCCAAGGAAGTCATTCACGGGAAACGAACCGTGGTTGGCAAAGGCGATGTGCTGACCCTGGAGACACTGCGCACCCTCGATTTAGGCACGATCAAGAAAATTGAACTTGAAAATGCCAAAATTGATGTTGCCGGCGAGGTAAAAGAACTTGAAGAACGCACCAAACGCCAGATCAACATTTTGCAGGAACTCCACCGCGAAAAAGTTGACAAGCTCAAAAAAGGTGACGAACTGCCGCCAGGCGTGATCAAGATGGTCAAAGTCTTCATCGCAATGAAGCGCAAGCTTTCCGTCGGTGACAAGATGGCCGGTCGTCACGGGAACAAGGGGGTGATCGCCCAGATTCTCCCTGAAGAAGATATGCCGTATCTGCCTGATGGAACTCCAGTTGAAATCGTGCTTAACCCACTGGGGGTGCCATCGCGTATGAACGTCGGTCAGATCCTCGAAACCCACCTTGGCTGGGCGGCCAAAATCCTTGGCGTCCGATTTGCGACCCCGGTTTTTGACGGCGCGTCGGAACTCGAAATTAAGGAAAAGCTGAAGATCGCCTCAGATATCCTTGATGCTGATGAAATTCCGCCAATGATCAACCAGTCTGGAAAGACCATGCTCTTTGACGGAATGACCGGCGAAGCGTTCGAACAAATGGTGACGGTGGGCTATATCTATATGCTCAAACTGTCGCATTTGGTGGACGATAAGATCCACGCCCGGTCAATTGGACCATACTCGCTCATTACCCAGCAGCCGCTGGGCGGAAAAGCGCAATTCGGCGGCCAGCGATTTGGGGAAATGGAAGTCTGGGCCCTCGAAGCCTATGGGGCAGCCCACATTTTGCAAGAATTGCTGACGGCCAAATCAGACGACGTCGCGGGACGTTCAAAGAGCTATGAAGCCATCGTCAAAGGCGAAACCGACTTTGATCCAGGTGTGCCAGAGTCCTTTAATGTGCTCGTTCGTGAGTTGCAATCACTTTGCCTTGATGTCGAGCTGGTCAAGCGCGAAGAAAAGGAAGAAACCGCAAACTGAATGAAGGATGAAGCAGAATGAAGAATGAAGAGTGAGGTCACATGAAGAATGAAGAATGAGGAATGAAGAAAATAAGCTGGTAGGCTTAAATTCTCATTACTCATTCTCCGCTCTTCATTCTCCGCTCTTCATTCTCAATTCTTCATTCTCCATTCGATGGGGAGGGTATAAACGTGTTCAGGATGTATGACAACAAAACAGTTGCCCCGGATTTTGAGGCAATTCGAATTTCATTAGCTTCCCCGGAAAAGATTCGTTCCTGGTCACACGGGGAAGTGACCAAGCCTGAAACCATCAACTACCGCACGTTCAAGCCAGAGCGGGATGGTCTTTTCTGCGCGCGAATTTTTGGGCCGGTCACTGACTGGGAATGTTTGTGCGGCAAGTACAAACGCATGAAGCACCGTGGGGTGGTGTGCGACAAGTGCGGCGTTGAAGTCACGCTTTCTAAGGTTCGTCGCGAACGCCTTGGGCACATCGAACTGGCCAGCCCGTGTTCCCACGTGTGGTTTTTCAAAGGATTGCCATCACGCATCGGCCATCTGCTCGATATTCCACTCCGTGAGCTGGAAAAGGTCCTTTACTTCGAGTCGTACATCGTGGTGGATGCGGGCGACGTGGCTGATATCAAGGAAAAAGACCTGCTGAGCGATGAGCAATATCGCAAGCTGATGCAGGAATTCCCAGGCCGATTTGTGGCCAAGATGGGTGCCGAAGCGATCAAAATTTTGTTGGAAAAAGTGGAAATTGATGACCTGGCGGTTGAACTGCGCCAGCGCATGAAAGATGAAACGTCCCAGCAAAAGAAATTGAAATACTCCAAGCGATTGAAAGTTGTTGATGCCTTCCGACGCTCGGGGAACCATCCGCAATGGATGATTTTAGACGTTATTCCGGTGATCCCACCTGAATTGCGGCCACTCGTGCCGCTCGATGGTGGGCGTTTTGCGACTTCAGACCTCAACGATCTGTATCGCCGTGTGATCAACCGCAATAACCGGTTGAAGAAACTGCTGGAACTCAAAGCCCCGGAAGTGATCGTTCGCAACGAAAAACGCATGCTGCAGGAAGCTGTTGACGCGCTCTTTGACAACGGACGCCGTGGCCGCGTGTTGCGTGGGGTCAATAACCGCCCGCTCAAATCGCTGTCAGACACACTCAAAGGAAAGTCAGGCCGCTTCCGTCAAAACCTGCTTGGAAAGCGCGTGGACTATTCCGGTCGTTCGGTGATCGTGGTTGGTCCGGAACTGAAATTGCACCAGTGCGGACTGCCCAAGAAAATGGCGCTCGAATTGTTTAAACCGTTTATTTACAACCAGCTTGAACGTCAGGGCCATGCCGCGACCATCAAGCAGGCCAAGGAAATGGTCGAACGCCAGGATCCAGCCGTGTGGGATATTCTCGAAGATGTCATCCGCGAGCACCCGGTGCTGTTAAACCGCGCTCCGACACTCCACCGATTGGGGATTCAGGCATTTGAACCGGTTCTGGTCGAAGGGAAAGCCATCAAAATTCACCCGCTGGTCTGTACTGCATTCAATGCTGACTTCGACGGTGACCAGATGGCCGTGCATATTCCGCTTTCACACGAAGCCCAGATCGAAGCCACTGTATTGATGCGGGCCGACAACAACATTCTGTCGCCAGCCAACGGTCAGCCAATTGCCGTTCCAACCCAGGATATCGTGTTGGGCTGTTACTATCTGACCACTGAACGGCCACATGATGAAAAGGCAGGGCGAATTTTTGCGAGCAAGGAGGATGTGCTGCTGGCACATGACTCCGGTATTGTGAGTACCCAGACTCCGGTCAAACTGGCCTTTGAAGGTCGGATTATTGATATGGAGCAGGAGCGTGACAAACAGGATGTGCTCCGGGCAACGGTGCGCGAAATCAAACAGGTCATCAACACGACGGTGGGTCGCGTCATTCTCAACGAGCATCTGCCCGTGGAAATGCCGTTCATCAATGGCGTGATGAAGAAGAAGGGGCTGCAATCACTGGTAAACTACTGCCAGCTTTGCTATTCGCACGAATTAACAGTCAAAATGCTCGACGCGCTGAAGGCAATTGGTTTCCTCTATGCCACCAAGGCGGGGATTTCCATTGGTATTGATGATCTGGTGACACCTGATAACAAAGTGGATCTGGTGGCGAAAGCCGACCAGGAAGTCGCCGAATTCCAGCGCCAGTACGAAGAAGGCACCATTACCAATGGCGAACGCTATAACAAAGTCGTTGCCATCTGGTCTCAAACCACCGAAGCCGTCGCCGAGCAGATGTTCAAGGCCATGAAGACCCGCGAAGAGAAGTTTGGCGAAATGAACCCGATTATGGTTATGGCTGACTCTGGGGCGCGCGGTTCAGCTCAGCAGATTCGCCAGTTGGCCGGGATGCGCGGTTTGATGGCCAAACCATCCGGCGCGATTATCGAAAAACCGATCCGGGCCAATTTCCGCGAAGGTCTGGACGTGTTGGAATACTTCATTTCAACCCACGGCGCACGCAAGGGGTTGGCGGATACGGCACTCAAGACGGCTGACTCGGGCTATCTGACCCGGCGTCTGGTGGACGTGGCTCAGGACGTGATTGTGTCGGAAGATGATTGCGGCACGATTCGCGGCATCTGGGTCGAAGCGATTACCGAAGGCGGCGAAGTCATTGAATCGTTGCGCGACCGCATCATTGGGCGGGTGGCGCTAGAAGACGTGATTGACCCGGTGACGGGCGAAACGATTGTGGCCGCTAATTCAGAAATTTCAGAATTGCTGGCGGCTGAAATTCAGGATGCTGGCGGGATTGAACGCGTGAAGTTGCGTTCGGTGTTGACCTGCGAATCACGGCGCGGCATTTGTATCAAGTGCTATGGCCGGAACCTGGCCACCGGGAAGATGGTCGAAATGGGTGAAGCGGTTGGTGTGATTGCCGCTCAATCAATCGGTGAACCTGGAACCCAGTTGACGATGCGGACTTTCCACATCGGTGGTGCCGTTTCGGGGTCATCCGAACAGTCATCTCACGAAGCCCGCAAGGGTGGCCGCGTTCGCTTCTTTGAACTCAACACTGTCCAGAATCGCGACGGCAAGCTGGTTGCCATGAACCGCAACGGGTCAATTATTGTGATTGATGAAAAACGCAACAATCGCGAAATTGCCCGCTATCAGATTGTGTATGGCGCCAAATTGCTCGTCAATGATGGTGATATGGTTGAGGAAGGTCAACCACTGGCCCAGTGGGATCCATACACGTTCTCAATTCTCACCGAAGTTGAAGGAACCATTCACTTTAAAGACCTGCTTGACGGTATCACGATCCATGAGGAAGTTGATGAACACACCGGCAACCGCAGTATGATCGTGATGGAATCAACCGATGAAAAACGGCAGCCACGGATTGAAATTCTGGCACCAGATAGCCGGAAAGTACTGAAGAGCTATCAAATGCCAATCCGGGCCAACTTGACGGTTCGGGACGGCGACAAGATTGCTCCGGGCGATATCATTGCCAAGATTCCGCGCGAATCAACTCGTGCCAAGGACATCACCGGCGGTTTGCCGCGGGTGGTCGAACTCTTTGAAGCCCGCCGACCACGGGAAACCGCGGTGATGGCTGAAATCAATGGCCGGGTTGAATTTGGGAATGTGACCAAGGGGCAACGCAAGATCCGGGTCGTTGGGGACGACGGTGAAGTTCGCGAGTATTCAATCCCACGCGGCGTGCACCTCAATGTGCAGGAAAGTGACCGCGTGCGGGCTGGCGAACCTTTGATGGATGGACCGCTCAACCCACATGACATTCTGGCGGTGCAGGGAATGGACGCATTGCAGAAATACCTCGTGAATGAAATTCAGGAAGTCTATCGTCTGCAGGGCGTCAACATTAACGACAAGCATATCGAAGTCATTGTTCGCCAGATGCTGCGGTGGGTGAAAGTCAAAGAAGTTGGCGATACGGAATTCCTGCTCGAAGAACAGGTTGACCGGTTCCGCTTTGAAGACGAAAACAAACGGGTTCTGGAACAGGATAGCCAGCCGGCGATTGCCGAGCCGCTGTTGCTTGGAATCACCAAAGCCTCGCTTTCAACCGAAAGTTTCATTTCGGCTGCCAGCTTCCAGGAAACCACCCGGGTGCTCACCGAAGCCTCAATCTCAGGTCGCACTGATTACCTGCGCGGCTTGAAGGAAAACGTGATTATGGGCCGGTTGATTCCGGCTGGAACCGGAATGGAATTTTATCGTCGGTTCCGCCTGATGAACGAATCTCACATTGAGGATAACCATATGACCATGCGTGAAACTGAGGAAGTCCTTGACACAATGGTCAGCCACGAAATCAGTGCTCGTCAGGCAGCAAAAGAAAAATAACGCCGGTTGATATCTGGTTGAGTTGATACAATCCGAGTTCCTTCGAGGACTGAAAAAATGATCGGGGCGGATGAAATTACCTTTATCCGCCCTGTTTGTTTTGCATAATCCCTGATTTTGAAAAAAAACTCAAAGAAAGTATAAATCTAACTAGAAAAGCAGGTTATCTGCGGAAATCTAACGGGAAATTGCTATAAATCTGTCAGGAAAAGAGAAAAAAGAAAAAAGAGTTGTTGACGACAAAAAACAATTGATTATGATGCACGTCCATAGACACTCTCTCAGGACCAAAATCACCTCTTACATCTCAAAAAAACACTGGTTCCCAGTGGAAGAACTGGACGCATGTGTGTCCGGTTTGAACTTCACTTGTTCCAGAGCATACCTGCCGCATCATCACTCGAGAAAAACAGGAAGAAAACACCTATGAACCGCAAGACCATGATTACCGGTTTGTTAGCTATAAGTGTGACTTTTGGAGGAATGGCCTGCTCGTCACCACCTCCCGCAGCCCCCGCAAAACCCGCAGCCCCCGCCGCTCCGGCGAAACCGAAACCGACGTCCACCAAACCCGCACCGGCACCAAGCAAGCCACCTGAACAGCCCAAGAAAGAAATTCCAGCCGCCACCAAAGTAGCGGTTCCGGCTGATTGGGATACCTATTGGGATAGTGAAAAGGGATATCAGTTTGAAGTTCCAACTGGGACCAAAGCTGAATGGGTAACGGTTGAAGGTGTGGATTGGTTTGAGGGGACCACCCCATCAAACGTTCAGGTAAACGTTGCAGCGTATAAAGATAAAAGTGCCTCGAAAGAAGATTTATTAGCGCTTGCAAAACAATTTTGCCTTCAGGACGGCGATACGGATGTTGTGATTGGTGAAGCCAAGGAACTCAGTGGCGATTATTCCCTGGCTGAAGGGAGCGGCACCTTAAAAGATGGAAAGAAATACAAAATGAAGATTTTGGTCGCAACGGATGTGACAGATAACTACATCGTGATTCTGTGGACAGACGTTGATAAGTATGATGCCAATAAAGATATCATTGATGGTATCTGGGGCAGCTTCTCAATGTACAGCGGTGGGTTTACTGGCGAAAGTTAAACCCAACCACTCGACAGTTGGTTTACAATAGGGGCGAAAAGGGGTGAACCTTTTTCGCCCCTATTTATTTTTTCATCAAACAACGAGGTGCTATGTTCCGATTCACAACGGCTGGCGAATCACACGGCAAGGCATTGGTGACCATTGTCGAAGGAGTCCCATCCGGGTTAACCATCGAGACCAGCCAGATCAACCACCAGCTCTGGCGGCGTCAGCAAGGGTATGGCCGCGGCGGACGCATGAAAATTGAAACCGACGCGGTGGAAGTTCTGTCCGGCATTCGCCATGGCAAGGCGCTGGGCTCACCGATCACCTTGCTGATTCCCAATCGGGATTTTGCCAACTGGCAGACCGTGATGGCCTCCGACGCCATTCCTGAGTGGGACGCCATCGAGGGCGATACCAAAAAATCACGCCAGGTGAAACGTCCACGTCCCGGTCATGCCGACCTTTCAGGCGGTGTGAAATATGCAACCCGCGATTTACGCAATATTTTGGAACGGTCAAGTGCGCGTGAAACAGCGGCTCGGGTGGCAGCCGGGGCGGTGGCCAGAGCCGTACTCGCTCCGTTTGGCATTGAACTGATCAGTCACGTTACCGTGCTGGGTGGAATTCCGTCAGATCAGCGTCTGACGAGTGCCACCTGGGAACAAATTGCCGCCATTCAGGACAACACGGTCATGCGATGTGTAGACACTGATCTTGAGCGGCAAATGGTCCTGGCCGTTGATCAGGCACGCCAGAGTGGCGATACCCTCGGTGGCACCTTTGAGGTCGTGGTCCGTGGCCTTCCGGTTGGTTTAGGCTCGCATACCCGATGGGATACCCGGCTGGATGCCCGACTGGCCCAGGCGCTGATGTCAATCCAGGCGGTGAAGGCAGTCGAAATTGGAGTTGGTGTGGAAGTCTCCCGCTTGCCCGGCTCGCAGATTCACGATGAAATTGGATATAATTCCGAAACTCAGCAGTACACACGTCTTACGAACCGGGCTGGTGGACTTGAAGGCGGAATGACCAACGGCCAGGAATTGCGGGTTCGGGGTCACTTAAAGCCGATTTCCACACTCCGAAAACCACTCAAAAGTGTTGATATCGAAACCAAAGCCGAGGTCGAAGCAGCTTTTGAACGCTCTGACATCACGGCTGTTCCCGCGGCTGGGGTGATTGGTGAAGCGATGGTGGCGCTGGTGCTGGCTGAGGCAATGCGTGAGAAGTTCGGCGGAGATTCAATCCAGGAGATGCAGCGAAACTTTAACACCTATGCCGACCAGGTGGCCGCTTATTGATCGGTCGGTTGAACTCATTTCAGAGGAAGACTATGAAGTTGAATATTGTAAAATTTGGAGATCCAATCCTGCAGCAGAAAGCTGAGCCAGTCACTGAGTTCAATGCAGAATTGAAAGAACTGGTCGCCAATATGTTTGAGACAATGTATGAAGCGCCTGGAGTTGGACTGGCCGCTCCACAGGTCGGCGTTTCGAAGCGGTTGTTTGTGATGGATTGTTCGAAAGACCGTAGCCGGCAGTTTGTGTTTATCAATCCAGAGATTCTTTCAAACGAAGGGAAACAAAAAGGCGATGAAGGCTGCTTGAGTTTTCCTGGAATCTATTTTGCAGTGGAACGCCCGGTGCGAGTGGTGGTTTCAGCCCAGGATGTTGACGGAAAGAAATTTACCGTTGACTTGATGGAGCTTGAAGCCCGCTGTGCAGTGCACGAAACCGATCACCTTGACGGAGAACTCTTTATCAATCGAGTCGGCCCGCTCAAACGCGACATTATCAAGGGTCGCATTAAGAAGATGATGAAAGCCGGGAAATGGTAAGGATGACAAGGTGACAAGATGACAAGGTGACTGAAAACTCAGGACTATCACGCTGTCATCTGGTCACCTTGTCATCTTGTCATTTGCTCACTCATCAGGCGGTAATATAGTTTTCGAGTTGTTGAATAATAAATTTCTGCTCAGAAATAATGGCTTTCACCACATCCCCAATTGAAATCATTCCCACCAGCTTCTCACCTTCCAAAACTGGCAGGTGACGGATGCGTTTGTCGGTCATCAAGGCCATACATTCATCAATGGATGTTTCTGGTCGAATTGTGATGAGTTTGTCGGTCATAATTTCCCGGACCCGAGTCTCCTTTGACGCTTTTCCTTTCAAGATCACCTTTCGGGCATAGTCCCGTTCAGAAAGCAGGCCGACCAGTTTCGACCCTGACAGAACGACGAGCGCTCCGATTTCCTTTTCAGCCATGAGTTCAAGTGCCTGGAAGACAGAGGCTTCTGGGGTAATTGACCAGACATTCATTGGTTTGGATCCTAAAAGCTCTTTGACGGTTCTCATGTGACGAACTTCCTTTCTCTGTGGCAGGACACAGATTGGATAAGGTAGGAGTAGGTAAAGTCGTGACGGTTGCCCAGAAAAGGAGGGAGGGAAGTGAGGTGGAGGCGATTTTTTGATTACTTACTGAGTCGGTTTGTGGCGACTGAACGCAAAGGAGCAGGGTAAAGAAGCCTGCTCCTTGTTTTTTGTGAGGAAAACCAGCTCAAAATCATGACTTGACGCTGGACTGATATTATCTCATTTTGAACTTATCTCTTTCTGTTAGAAAACAGTCAAGCTATTTGATCAAATGGAGTTAGCGAACTACTGACTACTGACTACTGACTACAAACTGCAGTTACATGATTTTCAGTCCAAGGGCGGAAAGAATCAAGTGGGCGCCAAGTTCGCCAGTTCGGTTGGCTTCGTCGAGCACGGCGTTGATTTCCACCATTTCAACCGAAAGCATTCGGCCTGAATCGTGAATCTTTTCCATGGCCAGATGACTTTCGCGATAGGTGCCGCCACCCGGTACTGGGGTACCAACGCCCGGCGCGTGCTCTGGGTCCACAAAATCCATATCAAACGTGGCGTGAAACCCGATGGTGTAGCGAGATGCGTGTTCAATGGCTTCGTCCATGACCCGCGCCATGCCTTTTTCGTCAATATCGCGCATGGTATAGACCTTGAGTCCAAGCTTGCGAGCCAGATCACGCTCACCCTGGTCAATTTGACGTACACCAACGATCACGGTGTCTTCCGGTCGAACCTTTGGACAAAATCCGCCGATGTCGGTCAATTCCTTTGGACCAACACCTAACAGAGCCGCAAGCGGCATTCCATGAATATTGCCGGAGGGCGAAGTATCAGGCGTGTTGACATCGGCATGGGCATCAATCCAGATGATCCCAATCCGTTGATTTCGACGACGGTAATAAGCGGAAATTCCCGCCACGCTTCCAATCGCAATTGAATGATCGCCTCCCAGGATGATTGGCAAGGCTTCCTGTTCTAAAATCCATTCGACCCGTTCGGCCAGAATTTCGGATGATTTGACGACCTGAGCCAGATATTTATGACGCCGGTCGGTTTCACCGACTGTGAGTGTTTCCGCCAGGTCAACTGGAACATTTCCAATATCTTCAACTTCATACCCCATTTCCTGGAGTTTGGCGCTGAGTCCTGCAATGCGCACAACCGAGGGGCCCATATCAACCCCGCGTCGGTCTGCTCCGAGGTCCATCGGCGCGCCCACAATTTTCAGTTTTCGGGCTGATACCTTAGGACTTACCATAAAAATTTCTCCTCAAATAAATTCGGAACGATAAATCAGGCAAATGAATCTGCAAAGACTGCTCGACTTAAGGCAGCCACGATGTCTGTCTGCCCAATTCCTCGTGTATGGTTTCAATTGGATAAAAAGGGTAACTGTGCATGATGCGTGCAACGATGATCTATGGATATATTGCGGCTCAAAGCGAGAGAAAGCAACCAAAACCGGCTTGTAACGAATAAGTTACAGTAAGCGACTTTGTTGCAGGCGGCGAAATGTGACTTGTGGGAATCTGGATGTTTTCTGACCAGCTCAAATGTGGAAGAGATGTGGTGTTGGGCTATTTGGGAGTTGAAAAAACCGTCCGACGGAGTTGCCAGCGCATTTTTAAACCCAACAATCGCGTGCGAACTCGTTGCCAGAATGTCGTCAAATCCGTTTTCTGGCCGTTATGCTCAATATGGCTGATGCGTCCAAGGACATGTGAGAGTGGAACCGGAACATCAAAGTACTCGGTTGAATCACCACGCGTCAAAACATACGGTGGGTCTTTGGTGAAATCGAGCCGGATTAATCGGTGAATCATGGCGGTTTCACTACTGGTTACCAGGAGCACAATATCGCCAGCTTTGAGCGTGCCAGGTTTGATGGGTTCAATTGTAATCCAATCACCATTGTGGATCGTGGGTCGCATGGTGTTGCCACTCAGGCGCATCCGGAAGGTGCGGTGACGAGCCAGCTCAGCTTGAGCCAGTTTGAGGATTTCAGGTGATGCCAAAGTGAGTTCGGCGGTAGATCGAACCTTGGTTTTGCTCTGAATGCGCATAGCGTGGGGTCACCCGTAACGCTGAAAAATCACTGAGCGGGAGGCTCCGCTCAATCATAACGAGCAGGTTGAATTGTGCAAGTCCTGGATTGAACAACACTGGAATTTGCGTCTGGTTTTTAGCTTGCTGAAAAAACAGGTGTGGTTCCCAAACGATGATCTCTTTGCTCTGGGTTTCAGGTTTGGGAACGCAAACCTGAAACCCGAAATGGAATGAGAATTATTCGACCTCGATCCGCACCAGATGATAATTTTTGACCCCTTTGCGAAGTACTCCGTAGCGACCACTCACAAAACGCTCTCGCGAAATGCGTTCCTGTGGTGCTGCAACACGAACGTTGTTGAAATAAATCCCGCCTCCCTGGATCGTTCGTCGGGCTTCGCCTTTTGACGGTGCCAGACCTGCCGCCACCACCAGGTCAACAATGCTCGCTTCGCCATCGGCAAACAACGAGGCTGAGATGTCAGACGACGGTGTGTCTTGAAAGATGGTGAGCAAGGTTGATTCACTGATATCAGTAATGGCTTCGCCAAACAAAATCCGGGATGCCTGCAGGGCCTGTTCCAGGGCTGTCGGACCGTGAATAAACGCCGTCAATTCAGCCGCCAGTTTCTTTTGGGCGGTTCGCTGGTCAGGATGCGCTTGAAGTTCGTGTTCCAGGGCGGCAATTTCTTCCTGACCGAGGAAGGTGAAGCATTTCAGGTACCGGACCACATCCTGGTCATTAGTGTTAAACCAGAATTGATAAAACTCATAGGCCGAAGTCCGGTCTTCGGTCAGCCATACATTGCCCTGCTCAGTTTTCCCAAACTTGGTGCCGTCAGCTTTGGTTACCAGCGGGAATGTGACGCCATAGGCTGGCTGCGAGCGCATTCGGCGAATTAAGTCAATTCCGGCAGTGATATTGCCCCATTGATCGCTGCCGCCAATCTGGAGCGAGCAGCCATACTGATCAAAGAGTTCAAGATAGTCACGTGCCTGGAGCAATTGATAGCTGAATTCCGTGTAGGAAATGCCGGTTTCAATTCGCCGCTGAACTGACTCTTTGCCCATCATGGCATTGATCGTAAAGTGTTTACCGACTTCACGTAAAAATTCCAGAATCGAAATTTCCTTGAGCCAGTCAACATTGTTGACCAGTTGGGCGGCATAAGTGCCTGAAAAGTCAAGATATCGTTCCAGAATCCGTTTGATACCTTCTGCATTGGCATTGACCTGTTCAAGCGTGAGAAGCTGACGTTCGGCGGATTTCCCGCTTGGGTCGCCGATCAGGCCCGTTCCTCCGCCAGCCAGAGCAATTGGTTTATGCCCGGCTCGTTGAAATCGAACCAGCCCCATAATCGGCACCAGGCTGCCGACGTGCAGGCTATCCGCCGTCGGGTCAAACCCGGCATAAAGCGTCAATGAATCTTTGGCGAGTGCCTCCACCAGGCCAGGGGTAAAATCATGGACCTGACCGCGCCAGGTCAATTCATCAAGGATAGTGTGTGTGGTCATAGATTTTGGTTATTTTGGCAAACTCGTCAGTAGAGCAAATAGTGAATAGCGAAATTGCGAAGTAGAAAAACCACCTGAACAGAGTTTCATTGTTGACAGCAATGAGCGAAGGGTAAAGCTTGCTATTTCACCAGTTCATATCAATTTGCAATGAAACGTTTGTGCTGGAAAACAGTCAAGTGATTCAACCAAATAAATTTAGCGAACTACTGACTACTGACTACTGACTGATATCACTATTCTGCCCCTTCACCCCATCACGTTTGATACTTCGCTTTTGGGCATTTGGGCGCTTTCCATATTTGCTGGCGGGATCTTTCCCAATCGTGTGAGTGAGTCGTTTTTTCTGTTTAAATTTGGCGACTCCCTGCGGTTTGGGTTTTCCAAGTTTTTGGGGACGGGCCGTGAGGTCTTCGACAGTGATCGGGGCGGTTTCAACCGGTGCCTTCCCAGTAGCTTTTTGGCGGGCGGTCTTTCTGGCTTTCTGGAAAAATCGTTCGACTTCCTTTTGAGTCAGTTCGCGAACCATTCCGATTGGAAGCTTTTCATCGGTCAAATGACCAATTGCAACCCGGCGAAGCTTGACGACGGAATGCCCGATTTCGTCAAACATTTTGCGAATCTGGTTATTTTTCCCTTCGTGCAGGGTCAGTTCAAACCAGGTATTGGCCGCGTCGGTGATTTCCAGTTTGCCCAGCTTGGCGATTTTATACAGTTCGCCTTCAATCATCATTCCGCGCAAAATTCGCCCAAGTTGTTCCTGGGTCGGGCTTCCCTTGACCTTGACGTGATAGACCTTCGGGCAGTGACTGCCGGCTTTGGTAATCAGATTGGTGAGGTCGCCATCATTGGTCAGGATCAAGAGCCCTTCCGTGTTGAAATCAAGCCGTCCAACCGGATACACCCGAGGCATTCCGGTTGGAATAAATTCTGTCACCAGCGGTCGGTTTTGAGGGTCTGAAAGGCTGGAGAGGTACCCTTTGGGTTTATTCAGCAAAAGGTACACTTTGGCGGAGTTTTCAAGCAGCGGGTTGATCAGTTTTCCGTTGACTTTGATATGGTCCTGGGTCGGATCGGCTTTGGTGCCGAGTTCGGTCACCACCTGGCCATTAATGGTAACCAATCCTTCCTGGATGAGTTCTTCAGCTTTGCGCCGTGAGGCAAGGCCGGCATTGGCAATAATTTTTTGAAGTCGTTCGAGCATAAGTACAAAAAAATCAAGAAGTAGGGGCGTCGCTGTTGTGAACTGCGCCCAGGGATTTAGGTCGTAGCCGACAAATCTTCAAGGTCTTCAATATTGGGCAGTCCCGTCAAATCTTTGAGTCCAAACTGAAGCAGAAAATCTTTTGAGGTGCCATACATCATTGGCCGGCCTACGCATTCCTTGCGACCTTTGGGAACGATCAACTTGCGATCCAGCAGCGTCTTGATGGCGGAAGATGACGAAACCCCACGAATCTCCAGAATTTCGGGAATCGTGACGGGTTGTTTATAGGCAATGACCGCCAGTGTTTCCAACGCCGCCAGCGAAAGCCGCGATGAAGGTTTGGATTTGGCATACCGCCGCAAATATTCATGAAACTCTGGACGGCTGGACAACCGCCAACCACCAGCAATTTCCCGGAGTTCAAGACCAGAGCGGCGTTCGCGATAGTCCGATTCCAGATGTTGAAGGGCGACTTCGATATCTGCCGGGCTGGCCTCGTCAATCAATTCAATGAGTTGTTTGAGGGTGATTGGCTCGTCTGAAACAAAAATCAACGCCTCAATTACAGATTTTAATTCGTCAAAGTGCATAAAGTAGTCAGTAGTCAGTAGTCAGTAGTGCCAGTTAAGAGTTGAAGCCGTTTTGGTGCTCAGCCCTGGAACTGGGCGCCGGCTTGTAGCCCAGGGCGAGTCTTCGAGCCCTGGGAATCTGGTCATTCCCCACCTTTCCCCCGCCCGGCCAGCCGCCGCCTACGGCGGCTGGCCGGGCGGGGGCGGGTAAGGAGGCAAATTTTCCCAGGGTTAAAACCCTGGGCTACATGCCTTCCGCCCAGTTCCTGGGCTCAAATCCGTTCTTTTTTCAACTCTTAATTCGCATCAGTAGTCAAGTGTTGGGATTCTGGGATTGGTGTCAAATGTATTTGGTTCTATTCGAGTCATTTAGGAACAATTCTTCTTAAGAATTCGACAAACTTAACTATCCAGGTTTTATCTACTGACTACTGACTAAATTCTACTGACTATCTGTTCGATTGTCGTTTGACAAGGATGTCGCCAAAGGTTTTTTCCTGCACGATCAACAATGAGTACTCTTTGACTAACTCCAGCAGGGCCAGCAGGATACAAATCATTTCACGTTTTGAGCGTGAAGCTTCAAACAGGGAGCGAACATTGATGGCTTTCTGTTTGGAAAGCAGGGAACGCAATTCAATCAGTTTTTGGGCCTGAGTGACTTCATCCCGGGCAATTTCAATTTCGACTTTTTCGCGGCGGCGTTCCACGACGCGGCGAAACGTTTCCAATAAATCGAAGACGGTGGCGACCACTTCGCTGTCGAGTTCGTCTTCCGGAATGGGTCGAGTAAATACTGCCTGTTCGACTTCGGCCCGTGACCAGAGCATATGGGCAGCCGTTTTGTATTTTTGGTGTTCAAGCAACCGGCGAACCAGTTCTGAGCGGGGGTCTTCGGTTTCGTCACCGGCTTCAATGCTTGAAGCCGGTGCTTTGGGTAAGAGCATTTGCGATTTGATTTGAATCAAGGTCGCGGCCATCACTACAAACTCGCCAGCCAGATCAATATCAAGTTCTTGCAATTCTTGAATATAAATCAGGTATTCTTTCGCGATGCGAGCTATCGGGATGTCATAAATATCAATTTCATCCCGTTTAATCAGGTAGAGCAACAAATCAAGCGGACCCTCAAACGTGGCCAGTTTGATTTTGTAATCGTATTCCGAATTCTCCTTGATAAAAGCAGCTTCCAGATCAATTGGTCGTTTGGATTCAACAGGTTTTGGTGTTTCCATAGTTGCTGAGGCTACCTTTACAAACCGAGGAGAAAGACCAATCCAAGCGTCACGATTTTGAATACCGGAGCACAAATCATGTTCAGAAGGCCAGTGACAATCCCGATCAGCAAAATGACGAACCCATATTCGCGCAGACCTTCATAGGCATCCATCAGTGTTGGTGAAATCACACTCAACAGGCTGGAGAGAATATGGCTTCCATCCAAAGGTGGAATTGGAATCATATTAAATACTGCCAGACCAATATTGAGCATAATCATAAATCGCAGCAGAAATCCGATTGGCTCCTGTAATCCAGCACCGGCCAGATTGGTCCAGAGTCCAGTCATCAACAAGATTTTAAACAGTGCGCCAGCGATAAAAGCCAGGATTAAATTGCTCGCTGGTCCAGCTCCTGAAACCGCAATGTTTCCCCAAAAGTGGTCTCTCCAGCGTGATGGATTGACTGGGACTGGCTTGGCCCAACCAAAATAGATCGTTCCAGCCGTCAACAACGTCATTAAAGGGAAAAGAATGGTTCCAAACAGATCAATGTGGACGGCTGGATTGAGTGAAACCCGGCCCATCCACCGCCCTGTGTCATCGCCAAATTTTTCAGATGTCCAGGCGTGTGCCGCCTCGTGAATGGTGAGCGAGAACAAAAACACCACAAAAGCAATGGCAGCTTCACCAAGATTCACAACGTACCTCTTTCTTGAGAAACCGACTGGGAGTATTTCTTGATCCAGTCGGCGTGAGTATGTTCCGGGTTCCGGGTTCTAGGTTCTGGGTTCTGGGTTCTGGGTTCCGGGTTCCGGGTTCCGGGTTCCGGGTTCCGGGTTCCGGGTTCCGGGTTCCGGGTTTTTCGAAAATATGAGGAATTCTGTCACCTTGTCACTTTGTCACCCTGTCATCTTGTCACCTTGTCACCTGGTCATTCTGTCACCTTGTCATTGAGTCACTTTCATCCAGCCAGGGCATATAGCCTTTCACGCCGAGCGGGGCACGATACACTTCACCCGTGGTGGTCAAAAGAGCATTTCCCTGGTCATCAAAGGCCAGCCCGACCAGATTATTTCCAGCCAGTACCCGTTCAGGAGAACCTCCGGCGGCTGGGATTTTGAAGATGCCTCGCAGACCATCAAGACTTGCCGCGACATACAGATTCCCATCTGTGTCAAACGCCAGCCCCTGTGGACGTCCAAGGCCAATGTGAAACGGTTTGACCTCACCCTCAAGTGTAATCTCGGAAATGACTTCGCGACTTCCGCCAGTGGTGGGGCCGGTGACATACAGGTTGCCGTTTGGACTGAAGGCCAAATGATAGGCGGCAACGCTGGGCTCTAACATTGCAAATTTATGTGCTTTACCCAGTTCATCAATGCGATAGACAATGCCCTGGCGATCACCAACAAATAATTCACCTTTGCGGTTAAAAATGATTCCAGTGGCAACGCCTAAATCTCGAACAAAGGCTTCCGATTCACTAAAGGGAGACACGCGGTAGACATTCCCGTCATAGCGACTGGAAATGTAGAGCGTTCCTTCCTGGTCAAAAGCCAGACCGGTCGGATTGATAATATCTGAGAGGAATTTCGAGACTTTTCCGCTTGAAGAAATCTTCCATACCGAGACTTCGACTTTTTTCCCCCGCGCACCCGACAACGTGGTGTAGATATTGCCGCTATCTGGGTCAAACGCCGGATTGGCAACCGGATGCAGGTCACTGGCCAGTAATGCCCCAACATGAAAGGCCGCTACATTGCTTTCCTGGTGATTGGCTTTTAACCGAATTCCGGCTGAGAGGTCATCGTCGGCGCTGATTTCAGGAATGCCAATCACCACCCGTGTGGTTGAAGCACTGATGATTCGAGCCCGGGTCGAGCCAATAAAAGCCTGACATTGGGTGAAATTTGAGGTATCGAAATCCTGACAGGTTACAATAACTTCGCCGCCAGGAATTCCAACCTGTGGATGAACATGTGAAATTTGAGGTTTGAGCGCCATTCGCTTTCAGTATCAGAATGAAAATTTAAGGTTGAAGATGACGCCTTACCTTCAGTCTGGAAAGGCGTGGACAATCAAAATGTTTTGAACCTGTTGAGCATAGCACATTTGGGGAACAAGCTGGAAAGTCCCTCCCGTATCAGCCACCCCGAAGCGAAGTTCAACCAAAGTGTTGCACTTTTCAAAAAAGCATCTGGACAGACCACTTTACCGAAGCGTAAACTACCTTTCTATGCCTCTCTTTTTCACTTCACATCACAAATTAACGTCCTCTGTAATCGCTGCCGGATTAGCCCTCTGGCTGAGCGGTGTCGGGTGTTTGTTGTGCTTGATGTGTTGCTGGAATCAGGGCTGTTCCGAACTTTCAGGTCAGTCGTGTCAGGCTGAGACCGAAATCGTCGTTAGTGGTGACAACACCGAACCGGAATCGTGTCATTCACAGGCTGAGTCACCAGCGTCGCATTGTTCGGCTTCAGGTGGTGGCTGTTGCGCCTCATCTGAAGAATCGGCTGACGATGATCAAGAGGACCCTGGTACAGTCGAATCGCTGGTGGCTATTGATACCAATCAAAGCAACTGCGAATGGTGCGCCTGTGAAGGAAAAATCGAACTCCTTCCAGCTTCCCGGCCCTCTGATACCCCGGTTGCCCAGCTACCTGCCAAAAAAGCTCCATCCGTTTTTACTCTTTCCCTGACAGCATTTGCACCTGCCCCTCAAGTCTACCTGCCAAACCGGGGACATACCTACCTGAAATGCTGTGTCTTCCTGATTTAAATCTTTGTTGATCAAGCACTTTTGCCTTTGTATGACTGGGTCTGTGAGGCTCAGTGTGTCTGACAACAAACTTTATCCGGGTTTTTACCCACATCTCAGGAGACTTTGTATGAAAAGCATTCATGTGATCATTTTAGGATTTGGTCTGGTTCTGGCTGGTTTGCTGTATTCAATCCCAGGTGCCGCGGCAGCGGAAAACACCAAAGCCGATTGCTGCAAGCAAAAGGAAGCCTGCTGTGCGACGCAACAGGCTGGCTGCTGCAAAGCTGGTGAGCAGGCCAAAGCTGAAGGCTGCTGTGCTGCAAAGAAAGAATGCTGCACCGCCACGGAAAAACCAGGCTGCTGCAAAGCTGAGAAAGCAGATGCGGCCAAAAAACAGGCCAGTGCAAATGCAGACAGTGGATGCTGCTTCCCTGGTTCGCCATGCTGCACGCCCGGTTCCGCTTGCTGTGGCAATAAAGCCGTAGCCTAGCTTGTGAATGTCTGGTGCCTGGTGCCTGGTACTTAGAATCAATACTTTCCAAGTCCAAAGCCCCAAGCTCTCATTGAAGGGTGAATGCCTGACACATCAGGTATTCACCCTTTTTCATTTTTCAGGGAACCTTTCAGCACCCGTCGAGACAATCAACACCATACACCACATCAAATTTTCGGAGTGCATCACGTTTATGCCAAAGTCAAACCGTACGTTGCTCATGGTCTTGTTTTTGACAGGGTTACTCTTTGCTCAAGGTTGTTACATGGGAAGGGCGCCGTCTTCTCAAGAAAGTAAAGATAAGACTCGCCCGACATCACCTGTGACCTCGGCGCCTGCTCAGCGGCCATCCGGCAATGGGGTCCCGGCATCACCGCCGCCGTTTGCCGCCAAAGAAGCTGGCTCAAGTATGCCGGTTGACGCTGATCAATCCAACACTGAAGACTACCGCGACTATGGCGTAAACCAGATGATCTCGGCGAAAAAGGACCCACTCTCAACCTTTGCCATTGATGTTGACACCGCTTCGTACACCATCACCCGCCGAAAATTAAATGAAGGCCAGCTTCCACCACCAGCGGCAGTGCGCGTCGAAGAATTCATTAACTACTTCAATTATAATTATCCTCAACCAGCCACAACCCATCCCTTTTCAGTGACACTCGAAGCCGCACCCTCGCCATTTCAGGCCAACCGGCATCTGATGCGGGTCGGGATTCACGGCAAAGAGATTCCTGTAACCAATCGGCCCCCGGCTCATTTGACCTTTCTGGTTGATACCAGTGGCTCAATGCAATCGGCTGACAAAATCGGATTGCTCAAGCAAAGCCTGAAATTACTGGTCGAAAACCTGAAGCCGGGTGATACGGTCGCCATCACCACCTATGCTGGTGGCACCAGCACGGTCCTGACACCGACTGGTATTGATCGTCGCCATGAAATTCTGGCAGCGCTGGATCGGTTGGAAGCTGGTGGTTCAACCGCGATGGAGTCTGGAATTGACCTTGCCTATCGTCAGGCGGCCTCGGTCAATCGTCCGGGTATGATCAACCGGATTGTGATTTGCTCAGACGGAGACGCCAATGTTGGCCGAACCAGCCCTGACGAAATCCTCAAAACGATTGAAGGCTATGTCAAAGAAGGAATTACCGTCAGCACCATCGGGTTTGGAATGGGGAACTATAAAGACACGATGATGGAGCGGTTTGCCGACAAAGGAAATGGGAATTACTTCTACATTGATACTTTTGATCAGGCCCGGCGGGTATTTGTGGATGAATTGACCGGCACACTCCAGGTCATTGCCAAGGATGTAAAAGTTCAGGTCGAGTTTAATCCAGCCGCCGTTTCACAATATCGCCTGATTGGCTATGAAAACCGTGATGTCGCTGACGAAGATTTTCGCAATGATCGGGTTGATGGTGGCGAAATCGGCGCGGGTCACCGCGTGACAGCTCTGTATGAATTGGAATTGACCAATAATCCAGCGCCAAAACTGGCGACGGTTCGGCTGCGATACAAACAGCCGGAAGGCCAGAGTTCTCAGGAAGTTCTGGCCGAATTTGCCACTTCACGCATTCCAGCCCAGTTTGTTCAGACATCAGAGGATTTTCGGTTTGCCGTCGCGGTGGCTGCTTTTGCCGAAGTGTTGCGCGGCAGTGAGTTGGCTCGGAACTGGTCGCTTCAAACCGTTGCCCAACTGGCCCGTGAGTCGTCATCTTCTGACAATGCGGAACGCCAGGAATTGATAGGGTTGATTGCCAAAGCCCAAACTTTGCAGGATCGCAGCAAAACTGCTCCGGTGTCCCCGTCAGGGTATCCACTGCAATAGGGGCCAGGCTGAGATTTTGACCAAATGACAAATGACAAGAGGACAGGGGAACAGGAGGACAAGCGGACAAGGGGACAGAGTGACAGGGTGACAAGGTGACAGGGTGACAGGGTGACAAGGTGATAGAGTGACAAGGTGACAGAGTGAGGGACTGTCCAAATTTTTCTGTAACCAGTCAATTTAACCTGGAAAAACCAGGTGATCGGCTCTTTCTTTAGCCATTAAGTATTGAATATAAACAGTTTATCTAAGCTTAAAAAACGAGCTAAAAATCCAGTTTAGCCATTTACACAAAAAACTGAAAAGTCTCTACTTTGATAGTCACCTTGCCCTTGTCCCTCTGTCCCTCTGTCCTCTTGTCATTGAGCCATCGGTTCAGGGGGTTGCAAGTTGGGCACCGGCCCATATAACTTGCAACCCTCTTTTTTGTACTGCTTCCACACCTGGCGCTTCGGTTCCTGTCTTCCCAACGTGATGTCGTTGTTTGGGGTGTTTTTATGGCGAAAGAATTGATTTTGCTTGAGATTGAAAACAAGGTTGCCGTTCTCAAACTGAATCGGCCAACTGTCCTCAATGCCCTCAACCTGGAAATGTGGAAAATCCTGGATGCAAGCCTGAGTGAGTTGGAACAACTCGGAGATGAAGTCCGGGCGGTCATTATCACTGGGGTTGGTGATCGTGCCTTTTGCGCTGGACTGGATCTGTCACCAGATAATCCGATTGTGTGGGACCTTCTGAGTCAGGCCAACCATGATCGGCGTGCCCAAATTGCTGACGAACTGAACTGGTTGCGAGATACCTTCAATCGGCTGGCGGACCTGCCCATGCCGACGATTGCGGCGCTCAATGGGTTAGCCTACGGCTCCGGATTGGAACTGGCGATGTGCTGTGATGTGCGAATCGCGGCTGAAAACATTCAGTTATGCCTGCCTGAAGTTTCAGTTGGTGTGATCCCGGACAAGGGTGGAACACAACGCTTACCGTGCTTGATTGGGTTGGCGAGAGCTAAGGAGATGATTCTGACTGGATTGCCGGTGACCAGTGATGAGGGGGTTCGCATCGGACTGGTCAATCGGGTGGTGCCAGCAGATCAGTTGATGCCCGTCGCCGTCGAGTACGCCCACCGGATTGCCCACATGTCACCGCTGGCGATTCGGGCGGCCAAACAGGCGCTCAACCAGACCCAATCCTTGCCGCTGGCTGATGGATTTCGCTTTGAAAATCGGATGGCGTTGGAAGCAATTTTGTCTGAAGACCTGGCCGAAGGCATCCGGGCATTTCAGGAAAAGCGGCCACCAGTCTTTCGAGGAGTGTAACCAGGGTCAACTCAAACTCTTTTCCTTCAAAAAATAAAAGATAGACAAAACCAAAATTGTACAGTAAAGAAACACTGTTCCTCACCTGTGTTTCAATTCTGAAGAAAGGGTTTAGCCGTACAGCGCGCGCCGTCTATGACGAGTAACCCTCAAGAAAAGCGCGTTTGGTGAGCGAAATCGTTCATTTTCGTACTGATAGCCAAGCTTTATAGTGAGATGGGAACCAGGGATGCGCCTGCTGTACGCCTGATTGCTATGTCTGAAAAAGCCTGTTTTTCCTGTGGCAGAATGAACTCCGAAAGCGCCGACGTGTGCGTATTTTGCCGGGCTTCATTCAATACAATTCCATTTGAACCGGTTCCAGTACCTGAGCCTGATGAGCCCGTGGCCAGCCCCCGGCAACCATTCTTTCTACCAGTTTCAGCCATGAGTGAGCAGTATTACCACAGTAGCGGGAAAGCCTCCTTTTCTGGGGTCGCACTCAGCTTGATGGGTGGTGCGACGGCTGGTTTTGTCCTGGCGGCGATTTATGCCTATTTCATTATTTTTGTCCCCTTCATTTACGTGCGAATTCTCGGAACCGTGGGCCTTGGCTTTGGGGTTGGATGGGCAACGGCTTATGCCCTCAGCCTGGGCAAGATCCGAAATATGAAGGTTGCTTACAGCCTCATTGGCGCCGTGTCACTCATAACACTTTATAGCGCCTGGGTGATGTGGATATATGGTTTGCTGGATCGGGAAGGGGAAATGGTTTCATTTTGGGCAGTGGCACTTCAGCCCTGGGTGGTGTGGGATATTATGCGGTCACTCAATACCACTGGTGTCTGGTCATTGAAAGGCACTGAGGTTTCAGGAGTGGTTCTGTGGGTAGTATGGGCTATTGAGGCTTTGATCATCCTTGGTTTTATTTTTGTGAACGGGGTCAAGGTCATTGACGGGGTTCCGTTTTGTGAGACCTGTCTGACATGGTCATTGCGTGACCCGGCGGTATTGGAACTGAGCGGATTGGGAAATCCAGAGTTGCTATCCCGAGTGCGGGCAAAAGATTACGCATTTTTGAGAGCCGCACCCAGACGCCGGGGCGATGATGTAAGCTGGGTCCGGTTTGATGTGTTTCGATGTGAACACTGTTCTCAACTCAATGTGTTGAAGGTCAACGAGGTTATTTTCACCGTTGATAATCGGGGGCAGACCTGGGAAAAATCCTCGATCATCCTGGACAACTTGCTCATCAGCCCATCTGAGCTTGGTGTTCTCCAACAAATTAGTAGCGGTAGGTGAAAGAGTGAGCGGCGAGGAGTGGAATAGCGAAATAGTGAAAGACAAAGAGTTTATGGGTTAAGAGAACCCGCCTGAGACGCAACGCTGAACTCCTTGGCTACTTCTGCTGTTTGGGTTCAAAGGGCAGGGAGCGATGCGGAGGATCTGGACGATTGGGGGGAGGCCGCCGCGACAGTCGCCCACGTCGCCGGAATTTGGCGGCGAGTGTTTCGCGGATAGGTGGGAATTTCCTGACTTCGATCTGGTCGCGCACCCCACCATAGAAGTCTTTAAAATAGTTATACATGGACCATAGTGACGACACGACCACGGTCCACATCACCGCCCGCCCCAGCCCAAAAGCCAGAACCTGCAAATGATTGCCGCTAAAATCCCATTCCAGCAGGATGTTCAAGGCTTTCATCACGGCGAATCTTGATGTTGGTTCATCCAGTTGAGGCGGCCCACCATTCTGACTGCCCAGCATCAGCAGCGTAATGGCCACCACCTGGGACATCATTTTGAACTTCCCCATTTTGGAAGCTCCGATGGCTAATCCTTGTTGTGAGGCAATCGTGCGCAGTCCCGAGACGGCAAACTCACGTCCAATGATAATCACGACAGCCCACCCTGGCGCGAGTTTGTTTTCGACTAAAGAAATTAAAGCGGCTGAAATCAGGAGTTTATCCGCAATGGGGTCAAGCAAGGTTCCGAGGGTTGTCACTTCGCCACGGCGGCGGGCGAGATACCCATCAAGCAAATCGGTAATCGAAGCCGCCACAAATAAAATAACCGCTGGAATCTGGCGGGGGATGCCGAACCAGTACTCAGAGATCTCGGTCATCAAGATCACCACCAGCACCGGAACGATAAAAATGCGTGACAGCGTGAGTGTATTGGGAAGATTCAAACTCAAACCTCTCGCTCGGGAAAAATGGGGTTTTGCATCTGAACAGTCGGGGTTGGGAATTGAGTTCTAAACCTGCGAGCCAAATAAGCACCAGGCGAGAAGGGAGTCAACAAGTGAGCGAATTGTTTTATGAAATAACCTGAATCAATATAGTGGGCTTGGGGCTTGGGAGTTGTCAACTGTCCCTCCGAAGACCCTGGAGAATGAAGAATAAAGAATGAAGAAAAGGAAGTTCCCCTGGTTTGTTTTCGGCATTCTTCAGGTTTGGTGTTCCTCATTTCTCAACCAGAGGTGCTGTTCTTGGCTTCAGACTGCTTTTTCTGGTACTTTCCTGCGCATTTCCTATTCTCTTCAGATTTCAGACACACAAACAACATGGCCTTTCGAAAGCAAGATTGGATATTTGTCGGAATTGTGGTGGCAGTGGTTTTCATCCTGGCCGCACTTTCGTATTTTGGACCTCATCCACCGGCGGTTCCGCCAATTCCGGCGCACCAAAGCCTGACATCGCAAACCACGCGTGTGGAATGTCTTGTCTGCCACGACCCTGAAAAAGGGCAGCCGCCTTCTGCTCGTCTAACCATCCGCCATCCCCAAAAATGGCGTGACGAAAAATTTTCCTGTTTAGGTTGTCATAAAATTCAGCGAGCCACTGCAAAATAGGGCTGAAGACTCGCCAGCTCGGGGCTGAAGAAGACGGTCTGAAGAAGGCGGGCTGAAGACTCGCCAGCTTGGGGCTGAAGAAGACGGGCTGAAGTTTAAAAAAATCAATCTGTTCGACCAGGAGTCAGAAACTGGGAACCAGGCGCATTCTTCATTCTTCCTCATTCATGTCGCGAAATTTCAAAAAATTCACTATAGTGGCCGGTCTCTAATTTTCTTCATTTTCATCTCGAAATCTTCATAAGTTTTCATACTCAGGAGGAGTGCCATGGCGAAAGCCAAAGCTGAAACCAGCAAAACTGCAAAATCCACGACCGCAAAGACTTCGCAAACTGGACCTGCGGAATACAAAAACTTTATCGGTGGTCAATGGGTGCCCGCCACCAATGGCGAGACATTTGAAAACCGCAACCCGGCGGATACCCGCGATGTGGTTGGTGTATTTCCGAATTCGACGGTCGAAGACGTCAATCGCGCGGTTGATGCCGCTCGCGACGCCTACAAATCATGGCGGTTGGTCCCAGCCCCCAAACGCGCCGAAATGATTTTCCGGGTGGCTGATATTTTGGTTCGTCGCAAGGAAGAAATTTCCCGCGATATGACCCGCGAAATGGGCAAAATTCTGAAGGAAACCCGTGGGGATACTCAGGAAGCCATTGATATGGCGTACTTTGTGGCTGGCGAAGGCCGTCGGCTGTATGGTCATACCTCTCCTTCGGAACTGCGCAATAAATTTGCCATGTCGGTGCGCGATTCGGTTGGGGTGTGCGGCATGATTACCCCGTGGAATTTCCCGATTGCAATTCCGTCGTGGAAACTCCTGCCAGCATTGTTGTGCGGCAACACTGCCGTGATCAAACCGGCTGAAGATACACCGCTTTCAGTCGTCAATTTCATGAAGGCGTTTGAAGAAGTTGGCCTTCCACCGGGTGTGGTCAATATGGTGACCGGATATGGAGCCACGGCTGGTAATCCACTGGTCAATCATCCCACGATTCGAGTTATCTCGTTTACTGGCTCAACCCAGACTGGTCGGGTGATTTCCACGCAAGCTGCCGCCAATGGCAAACGCTGCAGCCTCGAAATGGGTGGCAAAAATGCCATCATCGTGATGGATGACGCCAATCTGGACCTGGCGGTTGATGGGGCACTCTGGGGCGCGTTTGGAACATCAGGTCAACGCTGCACCGCTTCATCACGGCTGATTGTCCACAAGAAAGTTGTCAAAAAGTTTTCCGCCGCGCTGGTTGAGCGTGTCAAAGCGTTGCGAGTTGGCCCAGGACTTGATGACCGCAGTGAAATGGGACCCGTTATCAACCAGAAGCAAATGGAGAAGGTGCTCGGATATATCGAAACTGGCAAAACCAAAGACAAAGCCAAACTCCTGTGCGGTGGCGAACGCCTGACCGAAGGCGATTTGCAGTACGGATATTTCATCGCTCCGACGGTGTTTGGCGAGGTTGATGCCAAAGCCACGATTGCCCAGGAAGAAATTTTTGGTCCGGTCACGACCATTATTCCCTGCGACAGCTTTGACCATGCCATTGAGATTGCCAACGGAGTTGAGTATGGATTGTCATCCTCAATCTACACTGGTGATGTCAACCGTGCATTTTCAGCCCTGCGCGATCTGGAAACGGGCATTTGTTATGTGAATGCCCCAACGATTGGTGCTGAAGTCCACCTGCCATTTGGCGGTACCAAGGGCACGGGCAATGGTCACCGCGAAGGCGGTCTGGAAGCGTTTGATGTGTACACCGAATGGAAGTCCATTTACGTTGACTTCAGCGGTGTCCTGCAAAAAGCCCAGATTGAAGACTAAAACCCAGGGCTGAGGGCTGAGGGCTGAGGGCCATAAGCGGCAGGATAAGGGAACAGAGCCCAATCTGGACAGGGGACAAGGGGACAAGGGGGACAAGGAGAAAAAATATTCTCCCGCTCCCAACGTCGGTCGGAGGATCTCCTTGTCTCTTTGTCTCTCCTAGCTCCTTGTCTCAAACAGGCCCACATTTCCTTATCCTGGCGCTTATGGGGCTGAAACCTTCGGGTGGAAGACAACGGGCTGAAGAAAGTGGGCTGAAGAAAGTGGGATGAAGAACTGGTTTTATTTCATCCCTCATCCCTCATCCCTCATCCTTCATCCCTTCGATTGCTCCGAGCTTGCGAGTCTTTCTGCCCCAAGCCCCAAGCCCTGGTTCTTTATTTTCCTTCCTGCACGTTCCTTCCAGTTTGTTGGCTGTTCCTGCCTTTTGATGGGTCTCTGCTGCCCAGGCCGCACGTGGATTTCGGAAAGTACCGTACTTGCCGAAAACACAAATCACGATACATTCTTTGAGGTTTTGATTTGAAACCGGTAGTCCATGCCTTTGTTTTCTCGATTTTGACTCTGGTGATGGCGATGACGATTGAAGCTGGCCAGAATGGCCGAACCATTGAATATGCACTCACCCCAGGCGTGCCAAATTCGCATTTGATCGAAGTTCAAATCACTTATACCCCACCGACAGCCGTGGCTTCGGTTGATTTTGCGATTCCCGCCTGGCGGCCTGGACGATATAAAATTCAAAACTATGCGCGCAATGTGCGGGAGTTTGCCGCCGTCAACGAACGCAACCAGCGGCTCAAAACTGAGAAAATCGACAAAAACACCTGGCGGGTGAATGGTCAAACATTCAAGCAAATCACGGTTCGCTATAAAGTCTATGCCAATGTGTTTGATGCCGGTTCAACGCTTCTCAACGAAGACGAGTTGTACTGGAATGGGACCAACCTGTTGATGTATGTGGTTGGGCACAAGGATCAACCGACCCGGTTGCAAGTCAATGTTCCTCCTTCCTGGCGGATTGCGACTGGTTTGCAGAAGACTCGTGAACCCAATGTGTTTCTGGCGGCCAACTATCACGTGCTGGCCGATGCGCCTGGAATTGCCAGCCCAACCCTGGAGGTTGTGTCATTTGACCATGACGGTGCCCGATATTTCCTGGCTTTTCAGGGAGAGGTGGAATATGACAGGCGGGAGCTGGCAGATAATCTGAGGCGAACCGTGGTGGAAGCCCTCAAAATCTTTGGAAAAGCGCCATTTAGTGAATACTGGTTTCTGTTTCATGTTTTGCCGGATGCCCGCTATCACGGTGTTGAGCATCTGAATTCAACTTCGATTACCGTGCCGTCGGCGACCTTTACCACCGGGTGGGGACTCAATCGGTTTTATTCAATCAGCACCCACGAATTCTTCCACGTCTGGAATGTTAAACGCCTTTATCCGCAAGTCCTTGCCTCGATTGACTATTCACAGGAGATTTACACGCGCAATCTGTGGTTTGCCGAAGGCATCACGACCTATTATGACGACTTGCTCTGCAAGCGGGCCGGATTGGTCACTGTCGCCGGGTATCTGGATGGGCTGGCCGGCAATATTACGACCCAGCAGAATTCGGTCGGACGCAAACTTACTTCGGCGGCTCAAGCCAGTTTTGACGAATGGCTGACCCCGGATGATGCCGCCAATGTCGAGACTGACATTTACACGAAGGGGGCGCTTCTGGGGCTATTGCTCGATATGGCGGTGCGGCATCGAACGGATAATCAAAAAACGCTCGATGATGTGATGCGCTACCTGTATGCCACCTACGCCCAGAAGGGAATTGGATTCCCGGAAGACGGAATCCAGAAAGCCTGCGAAGCCGTGACCGGCAGTAGCTTCGCTGAGTTTTTTGAAGCCTATGTGGCTGGTGTCAAGGAATTACCCTACAGAGAATCACTCGACATTGCCGGGGTTGATGTTGTTGAAGGTCGAACCATAGACACGGCTGAGAGCGTGTTTGGCGTAACTTTCGGAGGGGATGAAAAACAGGTCACACTGGCCCAGGTTCGACCAGATGAAGCCGGATTTCGGGCTGGATTGGATAAAGGGGACATCCTGGCTGCGATTGAGTTTGAACAAGTTACAGCCGCATCACTCCCAGTGCTCTGCCGCAAGCATAAGCCGGGTGAGCAAGTCAAAGTTCATGTCTTTCGTCGTGGGCGCTTACGCGAACTCAGCGTTACCTTGCAGGAAAGCACCAGTCTGCGGTATGAAGTTCGGGTGCGACAAAATCTGACCACCCGACAACAAAAGGTTTTCAATTCGTGGCTCAATGAGCCGTCAAACAAATGAAGAATGAAGAAAGTGGTTAGTGGTTAGTGGTTAGTAATTGGTTCTTAGGGACTGTAAAAAATCAACTTCCCGTTTTCGTTTGGGAATCAGGCATTTGGATTGAGCATCCCGGAGGGCTGCAGTTCGGATAGCCGGTGGTTGCTCGGCTACAAGGAGCTACCACCGGGAACAGGTTCGTTCTCTCCAGTGCTCCCCCGCTTCGCCCGCGCCCCTGCGGGGCGCGGGCGAAGCGGGGGAGCAACAAGGGGTGGCCTTTGGATCCGGTGGTAGGCCCAAAGCGGCCAACCGACCGGCTATCCGAACGGCACCGCTTCGCGGTGTGCGTTGCGGCCTGAATTTTATCCTGTTTTGTGCCAGGAAGTGACGGCTGAACGGGTCAAGCAGCATTTTGATGGAATCTGTTTGGGGGAGGTCGAACGATTTGAGCTGCCAAATCTCGAAGCATTGAACTTTCTCCTGCATCATTCGCTCGGGGGGGGTGGAACGCTATCGCTCAAGACGGACGCCCAGGGGAAGACCTATAGTTCGGCACTCTTGCGCATGGAAATTGAAGTACCGGAATCGCTGGTTGAATTGATTCAATCATGAGGATTTGGGCACCGAAAAACGGGTACAAATTTTTGTCTCGCTCTCTGCATTTCTGGGGAAGTTGTGGTAGAGTGTGCTGCTTTCACGGCAGCAGGTGTATTTCCATCCAAAGCCACATTTCCAAACGCAGCCATACCTGACGGCTGAAGCTGTGGCCCGGACACGCCCTTCCAGAAGGCATCACTCAGCACTCATGTCAGGCGGACACCTTCAACGCATCAACTTGATCGAAAAGGGGAACGCCTGGTAATTGGCACATTGCTCTCATCTCAACACGTCTTGATGGTTTAGCCATTGGGTGTCCTGTCGAAATTACGTGTCCGTCACACCATAATTCCGGAGAGGGGCGGCGCTCCTCCTCGACCTCAGGGCCGAGGGTCTCGCGCCGAAGAAATTTAATGAACCGGCTCAGCAATCTTGAACACTTTATTGTCGATATTGAAGACAGCACCACCTTGCTGAAGCTTTACCTGGATCGGCTCAGACGTGCTCCCAGTAAAGCCGCAACCTACTGCGAGGCGATTTGCCAGCATAGCGAGGAAATCGCCCAGGCGGTGCATCTGCTCAAACGTGAGCTCTATACCCCTGACGGTTCACTTTCTCCGGGCATTTCATTTCATCTGGCTGCCAGTATCGAGAGTTTGTCGGACCTGGCGGAACTGATTCAGTACTCAGCCTTGCGGTTAGCCACCCAGCAGGTAACCAACCCTGGGGAAGTAACCGATTCGGTAACCCAGGCAACATCCTGTTTTGAAGGTGTGGTGCGGAGTTTAAGCAATATCGAGGTGCCTTTTGACCTGAGCCAGGTCAACCGAATTACCCACCATTTGCGGACGTTGCTCAGTGCCGGTTCCATCTCGGCCCAGGCCAACGCGACCGGTTCGTTGCAGGGGCCTTCGACGCTGTCTCCGCCGCCACCGCAGGAAGCCGAAGTTTTATTCAGTGCGGAAGATGATCCGTTTGATGAACTGGCCCTGGGCGAAGACTTTTTCGATGATGTAATTGGCGGGCTGGATAATGCACTCGATAGTGCCCTGCGTGGATCGGCTGAAAGCGACGGCTTTGATGTCCATGCGATGACCACCGGGGAACTCTCCGAGGCCGCCGCCGCCGAGATGTTGACTGGCAGCGGTCATGGGTTTGGCCATCACGAAGAATATGCGATTGAAACCCCAAGCGATGACCTGCGAGACTTGTTTGCCAATATCGCTGCGGCCTACGTCCAACCAGTCAAGGAATTTATTGCTGAATTGCGACGCGGGAAGGTTTCAAAGGAATGGCTTGAAATTTGTCGTCCTTCGGTGCAGAGCATTGGTCGGGCGGCAGAGTCAATGGAATACTTTGAATTGTATCGTCGGTTGCGATCCTTTGATGAATATCTGGCGGGTGCCCAGCAGGAACCTGACAACCGGGCGATTAAGTCCAACTGGCAAGCCAAATTGATGAAGGCGTATGCCGACCTTGAAGAATTCCTGCCGCAAACCTTCCAGATTCCAGAAGATTCAGAGTCACCCGAAGGCATTATCATCAATTCTTTGTTGAAGCAGGTTAAAGGCGTTGGTCAGGGCACCATCAAGAAGTTGTTCTCAATCGGTATGACCAGCCTGGATGTCTATTTTGTCGCTTCGCCTGGTGACATTGCCGCGGCGGCGGGAATTAAAGTCTGGCTGGCAGAGCGCATTTGCGACCGCTTCCGTCAGTATCAACAGCAGCTCCAGCAACTGAGCGAAGCCGGGAACCAGGAAAGCAAACGCCTGAACGAAATTGGTGAATGCCTCGAAGAACTCAAACGCCAGCAGTTCCTCTTCAAACGCGCCACACTGGAAGACTGGTACAGTCAAAGTGAGTCATCCGAAAAGAAGCGTTTCCGCAAAGACCGCCAGCAGGTCATGTGGCGGCTCAACGTCTTGCTGGCCGAACTTGGCCAAATGGAACTCATTCAGGAAATTAAGAATCTGGTCTTCGAAAAACGCATTGAGCGTCTCCAGGAATATTTAGATGCCCAGCAAGGCGCCAACCGTGCGGCTGGGGAAGCCTGAAAAGAGCGAGTAGCGAGTAGCGAGTAGCGAGTAGTCAATCCTTTATTTCTCAGTGCCTTGTCATAAGCTTTTCAGAGATAGTGGACCTGGTAAGTGTTTGATTTTTCTGCATTTCTCTTCGTGGTTAAAATGTCTGGAATTTTTCGATAAGATACTTAGAAATTATCTCAAAACACCAATTTAGCCAGGCTAAGTGTTGAGAACAGATTTTATTTTAGCGATTTGAGATAGTCTCTTAGGGGTATGCATGTTCTACGCTCCTCTATAAAATCTACCTGACTACTCGCTACTCACTACTCGCTTTCAGTTCGCTATTTCGCTAACTCTCTTTAAAGGTTCAATTGCCATGGCCTTACTGGGTGCCATCCGTCCAGGTACAATCGCAGGGTTAATTCGCCTCTTGTCGCAGGGAGAAGCCGTCGCCACGTTGATTTGCGAGCGCGGTCCGACACGGGTTGATTTTCACTTCAGTAATGGCAAGATCGAGAGCATGGAAGTGAATCAGCTCCCGAGTGATCGAGGGTTAGATATCGTCACCACCTGGGAAACCGGCGTGTATCGGTTGATCAAAGGTCGAATTGAACGCGGGTACGGACTTTTTGAATCCAGTGATCGCGGGGCCGGGGCCCGAGGCCATGTGTTGATTTTATCGGCAGATGTCGGCCTTACGGGAATGGCTGAAAACACACTCGAACAAATCGGATACCAGGTCAGTGTGGCGCCAAGTTCAGCTCAGGCGGTTGAAACCCTGGCCCAAATTTCCCCAACTCTGATTATTCTGGACACCGAACCCGGAGACGGCGAGTTAGCGGCGGCTGAACAGCTCCGCGACCACGATCATGGTCGAGAATTGCCAATTATTGCCCTGACCCGAACGCCGGATGCCTCTCTGGCACGTTCGCTCCATCTTTTGGGATTGTCCTCAATTACCAAGCCCGTTTCTCCTGAAGCCCTGGTGAGTGTGGTACAGCAGGAAATCCAGATGTATCACGTGCGAAGTTCGCGTGACTGGTCGGCGCTGGCAGTCCCAGCCGAAACTCCTGAAATTGCAGCGGATATCGTTGATTTGTTGTTGTTTGAGGAGGTGATTCCCTCACTTGACAGCGTGTTTGACAAGTCTTCCAAACTGGGGATCAAAATTGCCCTTGGCGAAGCTGCGCCGGAAACGGTGGCATTGTTTGACTTATTTGATGGCCGGAACTCACTCCGGGAAATCATTGCGGCGAATCCGAAGCTTGGAAAGAAAGTCAAATTTTTAGCCTCCTACATGGTCAAAACCGGGTTGCTGGAAACGGTGGCGGATGCACCGAAGACCCAGACGGTCATTGATGAAGAAACCGGTGAAATCTCTGAAGTTCCGCTCCCAAGCCTGGCCAAGCCGGCGCCTCGCGAACGACCGGATCAACCCTACTTTACCGCCGTCGAAACACTGGATCTGGCAGATGCGCTGCGTTCAACCTATGGATCTGACGCTCAGTGGGCCAAATTGCTCTCGCTTGGATTGCCGCCAGCGTATCGGGGGGCCTTTGCCGATACCCTGCGTTTTATTTCCTCCGTTCAATCAAATTTCATCAAGCGTGGTGCCTCGGTGGCCATTCCAGCTTTACCTGAATATGAAGTGGCCAGAGTTTTAATGCGTTCTGATTTGTTGATGAGTATCCATGATGTCGAAGATGAAAGCCGATTGATTGATGTGACGCGGTTGTTAGGCGGAAATATCTGGGGCTTTGTCTTTTTTGTCAGCATGCATCAGCGTTCGGCAATGACGTATCTGCGCTCGCTGGTCCATTCAGTCACCCGAAGTTATCAGCGACCCTATGTGGTCAACCTCCTCAACGTTGGTGCCTCGGTTGAGGCCGATGCCATTCAACTGGTTGAAGACACGCTCGAACTTGACCGCAAGGGTGTCGTCGGCGTCTGGAATATCCAAAAACCAGAAGCTGTGATAAAAATGATTGATCAGTTGATTCAACTCAGCTAACCGTTTCAAATCCAATCTGAAAAAAGAGCATCAAACGACGTTCACTCTCACCCAGAGTTGAGTGATTTCAGGTAACTTCCGTTTGGTGAACACAATCTTTCGATATGTCTGAAAACTCTGTTCCTACCTCACCGATTGATGCCATTGTATGGAGTAAAGAAGTCGAAGTGCGAGGCTTATCGCTTCCACTCCAGCTTGAATATGAAAAGCGCGGCGCCTTTTGGGCCACTCGTGGGTTGCGTATGACCGACGGGCTCTTCTGTCAGCTTGAGAGAGAGCACCCGGAACTCACGTTTGTCAAACGCGAATGGATTGAACCGAAGAAAAAGGATGATAAGGCAGAATGAAGAATGTAGTTAGTGGTTAGGGACCCAGAAGAAAATAAAATCCCACTGAAATCGGGTTCAGGGTTCAGGGTTCAGGGTTTGGGTGATGAATTGACTGATCCCACTCAAGATAAGTGCTGAGAAACCAGCAGGTACCATTCAAGTTGGATGATCCTGCCCTGAACCCTGAACCCTGGCGGTATGATATTTCCATCCGACTCCCTTAGTGGTTAGTGGCCAGTTTTTGGCTCTTGGTTCTTCTTCGAAAGTATTGGTTTCTAACCACTAACTACATTCTCAATTCTTCATTCAAAAAGGTTTCCTATGTCTCAGTCGCGAATTGATGCCCTGGCAAAGATGCTGGCTGGCGATCCTTCCAATGTGATGGTGCGCTATGGTCTGGCCAATGAATACTGGAAAATGGCCAACTATGAAGCGGTTATTGAACAAATGACTGCCTATTTGAAAGCCACCGATGATCAAGGGGCCGGCTATCGCATGTTGGGTCAGGCATACCACAAGCTTGGAAACCTGACTGAAGCCCGTGCCGCCTGGCTGGCTGGTCAACAGGCCGCCGAAAGTCACGGTCACCCCAGCATGGCGGATGAAATTTCACAAATGATTGAAGACCTCGATTGACGGATGATTCATCGAACGGAGGACTGAGTGAACTCAAAAGCGATTATGGAATTTAGCCATCGCGTTCACTCAAACCTCTTCAGTGAAGTTGAGCCGCTTTCTGATGCTGATTTGTACCGTCAGCTTACCCCTGGCACCTGGTCAATTGCTGAAGTCATCGAGCACCTGCGGCAGGTTGATGCCTTATTGCTCAAGCTCTTTCGCCGGGTCGCCACGGGACAAAAACCCAGTGAGCGCCGCTTGAGCCAGCGTCTCATTGCCAGGATTGGCCTCCTGGCTGGTCACTGGATGATTGCCCGACCACTGTTTAAAGTCAAAGCCCCCTCTTTTGTTGCACCACTTTCCACTCCCCCTCGACACGAACTGATTGCCGGTTTGAGGCAGGTACTCGACGACCTTGCCCAATGTGAGCAACTGTATTCCTCTGAACAATTAACCCAGCTCTATATCAAACATCCGGGTGTTGGTGCGCTCAATTTCTATGAATTAATGTTGATTGATACCTATCATTTCCAGCGCCATTTGCTTCAGATTCAGGCATTGAAAGAAAAACTCAGATCAGGTGCTTAGTGCCAAAGAACAACCAGGCAGTCACCAGGACCAGGAACCAACCACCAGTTATACCATTCTGGGATGAAATTCTCGCATTCAGGAAATGCTAAAATATTGAAAATGTTGTGTTTCCCTCAGCCCATAGCCCAATACCCTCAGCCCAAATTGGTATTACCAACCCGCCTCAACGAAACTGTTTTATGGGAAATTTAAGTAAACCAGCGACCCTTGGAGAACTCAGGCAGAGCGCCTGGAGTGAAAGCCGTTTACGCCATCGCTCCGTCAAGGATGAAATGCGTGAAAATCTGATCCGGAAACTCGAAGCCGGTGCCCCCCTCTTTCCAGGAATTGTGGGCTATGAAGATTCGGTCATTCCACAGTTGATCAATGCTGTTTTGTCACGTCACAACTTTATTTTGCTTGGGCATCGAGGTCAGGCCAAAAGCCGGATTTTACGCTCACTCGAAAACTTGTTGGACGAGGAAATGCCCGTGATTGCCGGTTCTGAAGTCAATGATCATCCCTACAACCCGATCAGTGCCTATGGCCGGCAAACAATTGCAGAAAAAGGGGATGATACCCCAATTGCCTGGATGCCACGCCACGCCAGATACGTGGAAAAACTCGCCACCCCCGATGTCACCATTGCTGATATTTTGGGAGATGTGGACCCGATCAAGGCGGCAAAAAGCGGCTATCTGCTTTCGGATGAATTGACCATTCACTATGGGCTGTTGCCACGTGCTAACCGTGGGGTTTTTGCCATTAACGAATTGCCGGATCTGGCTGGGAAAATCCAGGTTGGACTGTTCAATATCATGCAGGAAGGGGATGTTCAGATTAAAGGCTATCCCATTCGGCTTCCGCTTGATGTCCTGATTGTTTTTACCGCCAACCCGGAGGACTACACCGCTCGCGGGAAAATCATCACTCCACTCAAAGACCGCATCGGGTCAGAAATTGTGACCCACTATCCGACTTCGGTGGCGGAGGCAATTAAAATTACTGAACAGGAAGCCTGGATCGAGCGCCCACAAACCAAACAGGTTCAGGTGCCGCGCTTTATCAAACAGATTGTCGAACAAATCACCTTTCTGGCACGCGAAGACAGCCGAATTGACAAACGGTCAGGCGTCAGTCAGCGCCTGCCAATCTCAGTTCTGGAAAATGTCCTGAGCAATGCCGAACGCCGGGCGCTGATGTGCCGCGAAACCGTGATTGTGCCTCGAATTAGTGACATTTATGCCGCCATTCCTTCAATCACTGGCAAAATCGAACTTGAATATGAAGGCGAACAGGTTGGGTCTGAGCGAATTGCCCGTGATTTGATCCGGCAAGCCTGTGGCAAAGTGTATCTGGAATACCTGGAACTGGCTGAAACTGGAAAAATTACGGACTGGTTCAACCAGGGACATCATCTAAAGCTGTCCGATATGATTCCGGCAGACCAGGGACTGCGGCAGGTTCAGAACATTCGAACACTGCTTGATGTCGTTTGGCTTGGAAACTTTGCTGAAGGCACAACCTCAGCCCATCTGGTTGCCGCCGCTGAACTTGTTCTCGAAGGACTCTATGCCCAGAAGAAAATCAGCCGGAGCGAAGAACGCGGCTACGGAAAGGTTGCCCCCGAACGCCGTCGGCGTGGCGGAGACGCCGAAGGATTTTATGACTGGACCGACACCGGGAACGTGAACTGAGTCTATGTCAGTACCACCTGCGTCAGCGGGTGGGTTCTCACAAGCAACTCCCACCCACTGACGCAGGTGGTACTGACTTCTGAGGGGTTATGAAATTCACCAAATATGGCAAATGGAGTGGTATTGATTGGGATTCATTCGATCTGGGCAAGCTCATGGACCGGCTGTCGGATTTTTTGCTCCAGAGCGGATTTATGGGTGGATATACCCGGCGGATTCGAGACATTGATACCTCGGTTGAGGCGTTGCGCGAAGCCATCCGCCAGCTCATTATGCGTGGTGAATTGATTGATGAAGATGACCTTCAATCCCTGATGGATGAAAATGGGTATATGAGTCCGGAAAAGCTGGATGAGTTGATTGACGAAATCATCCAGCGGTTGACTCAATCCGGGTATATCAGCACGCAGTCAGCCGAGGATGGGCAGATCGGACCCGCGCCGCCGGATGCCACCGGGCAGGGAAAAGCCGAAGCCTCGAAACCAGTCAAGCTGGAATTTGAAATTACCTCGAAAGGGCTTGATTTCCTTGGGTTTAAAGCACTTGGAAAGTTGCTTGGGGCAGTTGGGAAAAGTAGCTTTGGTCGCCACGATACCCGGTTTCTCTCAACCGGAGTTGAAGCCCACGAATCCAGCAAACCCTATGAGTTTGGCGACACGATCAATCTGGATGTCAATGCCACGTTGCTGTCCGCCATTCGTCGCGAAGGTCTGGGCGTCCCGCTCAATGTTGAATACAAAGATTTGATGGTGCATCAGTCGGAATATTCCAGTTCGTGTGCCACCGTGGTCATGCTCGATTGCAGCCACAGCATGGTGCTGTATGGTGAAGATCGCTTCACCCCGGCCAAAACCGTGGCGCTGGCGTTGACCCATTTGATCCGGACGCAATATCCAGGCGATTCGATTCGACTGGTTCTCTTTCATGATTCAGCCGAAGAAGTTCCCCTTGCCAAACTCCCTCGGGTCAAGGTCGGCCCCTATCACACCAACACTGCCGAAGGACTGAAACTCGCCCGTCGGATTTTGACTGCCCAGCGCAAGGATATGCGGCAGATCATTATGATCACTGACGGTAAACCATCAGCCTTAACTATGCCAGGTGGAAGGATTTACAAGAATCCAATGGGGCTTGACCGGTTGATTATGGACGCCACCTACCGCGAAGTGGCCGCCTGCCGTCGCAGCAACATTATGATCAACACGTTTATGCTGGCGGATGACTATTACCTGGTTGATTTCATCAAGAAAGTGACCGAGATTGCCCAGGGCAAAGCGTATTTCACCACAACCTACAATCTCGGGCAGTATGTGATGATGGATTTTCTCAAGAAGAAAACACAGAAGGTGCATTAGAACCGGGCTGAAAACAACGGGCTGAAGACATTGGGCCAGGGGCTGAGGGCTGAAGAAGTGGTTTGATTTCATCCCTCATCCTTCATCCCTTCGATTGCCCCGAGCTTGCGAGTCTTCAGCTTGGTGTCTTCAGCCCCAAGCTCCAAACCCCAGGCCCTGGTTTTCTCAGCCTGTTCCCAAAGGTGGACAACCAAACTGCGAATAGGGTAGGGTAGCCCCTTTTTGAGATTCGGCCTGTGGTTGACTGGTATCCAGTGAGTGATCGAGGTGTAACCTTGGGTGATCTCTCATCCTGAAATTATCCTAAAGTTGATTCCCATGAATGTTCCCCTGCTTGATCTGAAAGCGCAGTTTGCGACGCTTCGTGCTGAACTTCTCCCTGCAATTGAAACCGTCTTTGAAAACCAGGCTTTTATCCTGGGTCGTGAAGTCGAACTCCTGGAAAAAGAAATCGCCGAGTATTGTGGTGTTCCACACGCCATTGCCTGTGCTTCCGGTTCGGATGCACTGCTGCTGGCGTTGATGGCACTCGATATCAAACCCGGCGATGAAGTCATCACCACTCCCTACACATTTTTTGCCACCGCCGGCTCGATCTCCCGCCTGGGTGCCATTCCGGTTTTTGTTGATATCGAACCTCACACCTTCAATCTTGACCCCACCCAGCTTGAACAAAAAATCACGCCCCGAACCCGTGCCATCATCCCAGTTCATCTGTTTGGCCAATGCGCGGATATGGACGCCATCAATCAGATTGCCTGTGCCCACGACCTGCCGGTGATTGAAGATGCCGCCCAGGCCATTGGTGCTGAGTGGAAAGGGAAGCGGGCTGGTTCAATGGGGTTGATCGGGTGCTTCAGTTTTTACCCAACCAAAAATCTGGGGGCGGCAGGTGATGCCGGATGCCTCACCACGCTGGACGCTGGGTTGGCAGCCCGGCTGCGGGCGCTCCGGGTTCACGGTGAAACCACCAAGTATTATCATCGCTATGTTGGCTTTAATAGTCGCCTTGATGCGCTCCAGGCCGTGGTACTGCGGATCAAATTGCGTCATCTGGATGCGTGGAGCACGGCTCGGGCGAACAATGCTCGCCACTATGCGGAACTCATCGCGGCACACCCAGGGCTGGCCGACAAGATTCACTTGCCGACGGTTTTGCCTGACGTGCGACATATTTTTAATCAATTTGTGATTCGAGCCACCAACCGCGATGCCCTGCGGAAGTTCCTCAGGGAGCAGGGCATCGGCACTGAAGTCTACTATCCACTTTCACTCCATCAACAGGAATGCTTTGCTGATTTAGGCTATTGCACGGGTGATTTTCCTGAATCTGAACGCGCCGCGCTCGAAACACTGGCACTTCCAATCTATCCCGAACTCACCGCTGAAATGCGTCAATATGTAGTTGAAAGCCTGGCAGGTTTCTACGCTCAAATGCCCTGAAATTCAGATTCTCAAAGATCTGAAGAATTGGATTTCACCTATGGAAATTTGGATTTTTGTGCAACGGCGTCAAGGAGTTGCAGGAAGTGTACCCTAATGTCGGAAAAGGCTAGACAAGAACTAAACCTTGTGTAAATCTTCCTTTGACTCGTCAAATCCTAAACTATAATCCAGCCGTAGCCAGCTTTTGTGCAGTGAGTTTGCCCACACACTTGGATATCTTCGCCTTCAGTGTGCTTAGGAATCAGGGGAAGGTGCGGCCTTCTGGTCAATTCCCCGAGATTTCATTCACATTGAACGGAGGTGCCATCGCCGGGCATTCCAACCATCATCGTTTGCAAGAGTCCAGAAAATAAAAGGAGAGTTTGCTACATGTTCAACCAACTCATACATCTGGCTGTAGCTCCGAAGAAGAAAAGGCTGGGCGAACGCGAAAAGTCAATCTTTTCAACTGCCGTGTTTTTCTTGGCATTCGCTCTGTGTCTTTTCCCAACCGTTGCTTGGGGCCAGGCCGCAACCGGGCAGCTTCGTGGTACGGTCACGGATCCATCCGGGGCAATACTTGCGGGGGCTACGGTGACCGTCACCAACCAGGATACAGGGGTCAGCCGTGATGTGACCACCAATGAATCCGGTGACTATCTGGTCACCCTTCTTCCGCCAGGAACGTACCGAATTGAGGTCAAGATCGAAGGTTTCAAACAGTTTACGCTTGACAATGTTCCGGTACGCATCACCGAAACCACGGTGGCGAACGCCAAACTGGAAGTCGGTGCCGGAACCTCGGAAATTATTACCGTCACCAGTGAAACACCACTGGTGCGAACCGATTCAGCCACGGGCGGGCGGGTGATTGAAGAACGCAGCCTGCGTCAATTGCCACTGCCAACCCGCAACTTCCAGCAATTGTTGACGCTGTCGGCTGGGACCTCCAGCAACATCACCAACACTTCAGAAGTGGGTCGTGGCGACACTGCCATCAACGTAAACGGTCAGCGTACAACCAGCAATTCAGTGCTGATCAACGGGATTGATGCCAACTCAATCGGAACTGGCTCAACTCCCAACCTGGCGGTACCAGCCACCGATGCGCTGCAGGAATTCATCGTTCAAACCAGCCAGTTTGATGCGTCTCAAGGACGCAATGCCGGCGGGATTGTGACGGCGGTGACCAAATCAGGCACCAATGAATTTCACGGCAACGCGTACTACTTTATTCGCAATGAAAAGCTGAATGCCAACAACTTCTTCCTCAACGGACAGGGAGTTGATCGGCCCAAGAACAATCGCCACCAGTTTGGCGGAACCTTCGGTGGCCCGATTGTCAAAGATAAAGTGTGGTTCTTTGGTTCATACCAGGGAACGCGTGAAACCAACGGTACTTCATTGACCAACAGTCTGGCGACGGCGTTTACATCACCAGATTTAACCGATGACCGGTCATTGACGGCACTGGCCGCCTTATCCCGGACCCGGGCGCCACTCTTTGGTGGATATGTCAATCCAGTCTCGATTGGATTGCTGCAAGCCCGATACCCAAATGGAGACTTTCTGATTCCTTCTGGAAATGGATTGTCGGTTCGGACCTTGACGTCAGAGTCAACTTTTGACGAAGACCAGTTCAATGCCAACGTGGATGCCCAGGTCAACAGTAACAACCGGTTGGGCGTCAAATTCTTCTTTGCCAACAATTCACTCGATCAAGGATTGTTTAGCCAGTTTGGGTTGGCGAATGCCTTGCAAACGCCGGGGTACCCGGTGGCCACCACTGCCGACAACCGCTTTTTGTCAGTGGTTGACACGCATGTGTTTGGGGGCGGGATCGTCAACGAATTTCGGTTTGGCTACAACGCCATTCCGACCACCGCCATTCCAGAAGAACCGTTCACTGCGGCTCAATTTGGAATCAACACTCCCAATCAGGGGAACTTCAGCGGGTTGCCGGCGATTGCCCTGTTGAACCAGTTTACGGTTGGTCCATCAGGATTTTCGCAGAGCGACAACCAGGCCGACACCCTGTCATTTGGTGATACGGTAACCTGGACCAAAGGCCGACATTCGATGAAGTTTGGCGGCGAATACCGCTACAACCGGGTGCGCCTCGACTTTGATATTTTCGCCCGTGGTTCGATCACCTTCACGGGTGGTGTGGCGGCGGCGCTGGCGGCCAGCCGTCCAGGTTCGATTACCCGTCCGGACGCCTTTACCGAATTGCTGGTGGCCCCAACGCTGGCTTCAAATGGTCAGTTGTTTGGGTTGCCGAGCATCTTCTCAATCATTGGTCCTGGTTCAGCCCAGCGTGCGGTTCGTTCACATGACCATGCGTTTTTCTTCCAGGATGACATTCGAGTCAATAACAAGCTGACCCTGAATCTGGGCATTCGGTATGACTACTACGGTGCCTTCTATGACACTGAAGGTCGGTTTGTGACCTTTGATGACACGGTGCCAGGAGCTGGCCGGATAGGAACGCTCACCGGGTTCTTCCAGGCTGATAATGCTGAAACACCGCTGGCTGGGATTCCAACCCTGCGCAAATCACTGGTTGATCCAGACCGGAACAACGTTGCGCCACGGTTTGGGTTTGCCTTCACCCCGTTTGATGCTGGAAAGTTTGTGATTCGTGGCGGATATGGTGTGTATTATGATCGTCCAAATGCCCGTGCGGCCAATAACCAGGGGTTGAGCTTCCCGTATTACACGATTGCTTCAATTCTGCCTGGCACGCCATTCTCACGACCATTCAGCAGCCCGTTTGCTCCGATTCCACAGTCCTATCCATTGAACCTTCAGGATCGCACCAACTTCCCAACGGGTGGCCTGCCATTCTTCGCGGGTGGCGTGCCGATTCCGGTTCAAGGGATTTACCCTGGACTGCATGCGTCACGGACGCCGTACATTCAACAGTACACATTAGGCTTCCAGTGGGAGTTCGTTCCAAATACCCAGTTGGAAGTGACCTATGTCGGCTCGCAAGGCCGCAAATTGTCACGGCTGCGCAATGTCAACACCTTGCGTGGGCCAAACCTGGTTCAAACCGGACCGTTCTCACCCTCGCTGTCTGAAGTTGTGATTCAGGGATTTGGCGTGCATTTGACCGAAAACACGGCGCGATCCAACTACAACTCACTGCAGGTGAGTTTGACCCGGCGGTATGCCAATGGGCTGCAAGGGTTGGTGGCGTACACCTACTCACACGCCATTGACGAATACTCTGGTCAGGGATCATCCAACGGAACGAGCGATGTGTCGGCTGACTTCGGAAACCAGGGGAACTTTGCTGGGAACCGGGCCTCGGCTGATTTCGACCGTCGTCATCGCCTGGTGGTCAGCATGGTCTATGACCTGCCCGCTGTCTACAAAGGTGATAGTGTTGTCGGCAAATCGTTGCTCAACAACTGGCAGATTTCAGGCGTCTTCACCCGTCAGGCTGGATCACCGTTTAGCATTATCAACACGGCTGGTCTCTTTGACTCGTCACGTGCCAGCTACAACCCGTTGTTTGTCGGCGGCGATGCCAACGGCAGCGGACCAGATAAAGAACGGCTGAACCGGTACTTCAATACCAGTGCCTTTGTTTTCTCGAGTGGTGCTGGAAACTTTGGTAACACCGGTCGTAACATTTTGACCGGCCCTGGCCAAACCAACACTGACATTTCAGTTGTGAAATTCATCCCGATTAAGGAACGTCACAAAGTTGAGTTCCGGGCTGAGTTCTTCAACGCGTTCAACCAGACGAATTTTGCCAACCCGGTGAATGTTCGTTCCAACCCCAACTTTGGACGGATCGTGAGCTCTTCAACTGGCCCGCGTCTGATCCAGTTTGCGTTTAAGTACAGCTTCTAATCAAACGACTTCGTTTGTGATTGGAAATGTGAAAAGGGAGACAGTGGTTCACTGTCTCCCTTTTTCTGTCTGGGCTGTGTGTTTGACAGGTCCAGATAGTGATAGCAATGTGGGCTGATACCCTCAGCCCAAATTGCTATAGTTTTTCAGATAAATATTGCCCTGGTGTTTTTGGTGATCATCGTTCAGAAACCATTGAAAAATTTGGCTTTCTTTTTCGTGTAGTTCGTGTGTTTCGTGGTTTCTTTATCTGAAATTCTATATCAGTTCTTCTTGAGAAACTTGGCGACCCCAGCCTGACAATCTTCAGTGCTTCGACTGAGCACATTTCCGTCAACGCCGCTTCGAACTGCTGATTCAAACGTCATTCCATCCATGTGATAGAGCAGGCGCTTCATTAAATAAAGGGCTGATGCACTCCGTGACGCCAGTGTGGTGACGTATGCCAGGGCTCTGGTTTCAAATTCAGCATCTGGATAGACGTGAGTGACCAGTCCATAATTTGCTGCTTCCTGGGCTGAAAGTGGGTCGCCAATCGCCATCCAGTCAAACGCCCGTTTCTCGCTGATATTGCGGCGTAAAATCGCCATCACCATGGCTGGAATAAACCCAATTTTGACTTCTGGATAGCCAAACTGAGCGCTTTCAGCCGCTAAAATGACATCACAGGCCGATGCCAGTCCGCATCCTCCGGCCAGGGCCCGGCCTGTCACCTGAGCAACAATCGGCTTGGATAGATATCGCATCTGGATAAAAAGCTGCATAAAGCCTTCGGCATCGCTGATATTTTCAAGTGTTCCAGCCTGGGCAATTTTTTCAAGGGCTGATAAATCGGCGCCAGCGCAAAAATCTTTTCCGGCGCCTTTCAAAAGAACCACCCGCACTGCCGGATCAGCCCCGGCAACGGCAACTGCCGTTCGTAGTTCGTGGAGTGTCTGATCATCCAAAGCGTTTCGTTTGTCAGGACGATTGAGCAGAATCGTTGCCAGCGGTGCCTCGACTTGATAGCGGATGCGTGAAAATTCGGTAGTCATATCTTTAGGGCTTGGGGCTAAGGGCTAAGGGCTGAGGGAAATACAGACCTTTCAACCCTTTCGCCGGTTAAGAACACAAGGTGGGATTTCAAAGTGAAAGAAGGTTGTTTGGAAGTGAACCTTTTGTGATGAAAAATAGTCAAGTGATTCTATAAATTGAATTTAACGGGCTACTGACTACTGACTACGAACTGATGTTATTTTTTCTTTTTGGATGGGGCTACAGTTGGTTCCAACGCTTCGGTCAGCACCCGACCGACTGATCCGCTCGGAGGTTCAATCCCAAGGATTTCAGCCAGCGTGGGTGCAATGTCGGAAGGCGAACTCAGGGCTGGGTATTGACCTGGGCGCAGTCCTTTCCCCATCAAAATGACGGGGACGTGCGTGTCATAACTATATGGAGACCCGTGAGTCGTGGCCAGAAAATAGTCTTCTTCGAAGAAAAAGTACGGCTGGGCAATCAGATACACGTCGCCGCTTCGTTGTGGATTAAACGCGGCGGCAACTCGCTGTGAGAGGTCATTGGCTGGTTGTGGGCCGTTAATCAGTTGGGTTCGGGTAAAGTAGGTCGCCACCCCTGGAATATTCATCGCGGCCTCGCCTGCCACACGCTCGACCTCTAACCGATTCAATCCCTTTGATTTGATCACTTCCTGGTTGAGGTAAATTGATTCGTTGGAACTGCCGGCAATCCAGGGCGCGTCACCATATTTTCCGTTGAGTGTCTGGCTGATGATTTCATAGAGAGCTTTTTTCGAAACCCGTCCGCCACCTAACTTCTTTGCCTGCGCATATTCCGGGACCGGCGCCACACCGTGGTCAGCCGAAAAGACCACCAGCGTATTGGCCAGTCCAACTCGCTGATCAATGATTTGAAAAAACCGTTCAAGTGTGCGGTCGGTGCGGATCACCATGTCCTGCATTTCCTGACTGTACGGGCCAAAGGCATGCCCCATAATGTCATTGGCTGAAAAACTGACGGAGAGCAGGTCCGGATATTCGTCTTCCCCCAGATGTTCGTTCTCAATCGCCAGTTCGGCAAAATCCACCAGATAGTCGTTGGCCCAGGGGGTTCGGGTGAAATCATCATAAAATTTGGGGCCTGCCTGCGTGCCGCCGCCATTGATAACGTGTGGAAACGTCTTCACTCCTGAAAGCCCAGTTTCATAGGGTGCATTGTCCTGGTCTGAGCGCGCATATTCACTATGTGGAAGCAACCGATCCCAGGTTTTTCCAAAATACCCGAATGGAATTTTCTGATCATTAAAAGCTTTTACCCACGCTGGAAGCTGGGGAAGATAATAGCTGCTGGTCTGCATCTGCCCTTTGGCGGTGTCAAACCAGTAGGCCGCATTGGCACTTTTTCCCGCGGGAAGAATTGCGCTCCGATCCTTGAGCGAAATCCCAATTGCCCGTGACCGAAAATTGTTCTGCAGGCGGAGTTGGTCACCAATCGTTGTACTCATCATTTTCCGTGGGCTGGCGCCGCGGCCTTCGGGAACGCCAACATAATCGGCATCACTCACGCTGGTGACCTTAAAGCCTGATTCGCGGTCCACCCATTCATTCCCAATAATTCCTGTAATGGCCGGAATTGATCCAGAAAGCAAAACTGAATGTCCACAGGCGGTATAGGTGCAGGCGTGCAGGTAATGCGACGACGTAAAATAGGCTCCCTGATTGAGCATCCGTCGAAATCCACCCGTTCCAAACAAGTCTCCAAACCGGGTCAGGTAATCGGGGCGAAACTGGTCAACCACAATTAAGAGAATTAGTTTGGGTGGACCGGCTGATTTGGCTGGCAAAGGACGTGGGGTTCGTTTTTGTGCCGCAACGGCCAAACCTGGCCAAATCAGAACCAGACAAACCCAGATCAACAGATATCGCCGAAGGTGGGCAGAAGTAGCAAAAATGCGGGAGCCGATTGTATGTGATGGTGATGTGGAGGGAGAAACAGAATTGATCATGCCAGTTTAGCTCGGTGGAAAAGTAAGGTTGGGCATCGGGAGTCAGCAGGCGGAAAGGCTGTTTGGGAAACAGGCTGCCTACTCTAACGGAACATGGTCAGATCCGTCCACCTTGTTTGTATTTTGTACCTGGTGACTGGTAAGTACCTTACCGAAAATTCCAAGACATTTTGAACCACGAAACACACGAAATACACGAAAAGAATCAAACACTTACTCAATCCAATATCTCAGGAAACTTATGACAAAGTACTTACCTGGTTTCGAAAACCCGGAATCCGGAACCCAGAACCCAGACAAGATGACAGGGTGACAAGGTGATTTTTTTCATCCCTCATCTTTCATCCCTCATCCCTTAAAGAACCCGGAACCCGGACTTACCGGAAGTTGGAATTGGTGATTTGCCCGTTTCAGTTTTAAATCGGGAAAACCATATATGGAGAAAACCCGGTTATGCTTCCGATTTTGCCAAGTTACAGTAATTCCTATCATCCTTCTTCTGATTGGGCGAACCAGTTGGCTGCCAAACAAAGGCTCTGGCAAACCCAGGTGGAGGCAAAGGGTACGGTGATTGAACACGTGACAGCCTGGACTTTGAACGAGTGGGTTTTGACTGAACTCCAGTTTGACTATCCGGATCTGGACCGTGATCAGGCAACAGCCTGGCAGACAGAAGCTGATCAATCACAACCCACCGATCCGATTCAGCGTGAACTCGTGAGTTTCTCCCAGGCGGCGAACGCTGTTTTCCAGCGGGCCAACACGCTACCAACCACTGAGCGTGATGCCCTTGGCAAGGAAGACCTGATCCATAGTTACCGCCTGGTGACTGGCAATCCAGTATCTGGCTGGAACGAACTATTTCGTCGGGCCGAAGCCGCTCCCCAGGTTCCAACTCATCAACCAGCCGCGCCTCAGGCATTACCGGTTCTGGTTGAAATGGCGCTTGACTGGTTTACAACTGACTCGTTTGCCGAAATGCACCCGGTTGAAAAGGCCAGCCTCTTCCATTTGCGGATGCTGGATTTACAGCCATTTGCCAGCCACACCAATCGGCTGGTGCGTCTTCTGGCCAGTTACTATTTGCTTCGTGACGGGTTGCCGCCCTTGATGATTTCCGCTGAAAATCGGCCAGCCTATTTTGACACCCTTGGGTTTTCATTTCAGATGATCACTCAACCCGGCGTGGAACTCTTTGCCCGACTCCTGGAGCAAACTCTGGACCAGTGGCTGGAGATGACCAAATGATAAGATGACAAGGTGACAAGGTGACAAGGTGACAGGGTGACAAGGTGACAAGGTGACAAGGTGACAGGGTGACAGGGTGACAAGGTGACAGGGTGACAGGGTGACAATAGATCATTCTGTCACTGTGTCAGATGTCACTGTGTCATTTGGTCAGATGTCACCCGGTCACCCTGTCATCTGGTCAGCTTTGCATTTTGCCTCAAGTCCTCTAATATTAACCTTTCCAAAAAACCTTCTCTCACTCTCGCCATCGAAAATTGCAGATGTAAACCAATTCCAGGTGTCCGGCATGCATTTTTGAGGCAGGATTTTGCCCTGTGCTGGATGTGGCTTTGGAACAGAGTGCGAAGAATGAACTCGAAGTTAATTTCCCAGGGAACTTCTAAGTTTGAAGATGAGGAGTCTTACTATGCAGCGTCTTTTGACGAGAGGAATCGTCTTTTTTATGGTCGGTATGTTGGTGGCAGGTTTCCCGCTGGTTGCCAATATTGCCGCTGATACCGCTGAAACCAGACAGTCAACTGCTCCGCCAGCCCCAACCAATTTGCAGGCAATCGTGACTGGGAGCAGTGTGAATCTCAGTTGGGATGTCCCACCTGCCTTGCCGCCGACCAGTACTGTGGTTGTCAAACCCGCTGGATTGGACCCAGACAAGCCGGTCTTTGACGACCTTGAAACCGGGATCCGGGCACAACAAAGCATTAAAAATCTGGTGTTTGGTGAACAGATTACCCCACCAGCCTATCCAGCCACATTGAAAAGCGTATTGTATTTGTCAATCAGTAAAGCTTTTGACGAAACCTTTCCCTTGACGGTTGGTGCCAATTTCAAATTATGGGTGTTTAATGCCCCGACTGGGGCCGCGCTGGGACAAACCCCGCGTTCAGATGTGCGAACCTATAACGTGAGCATCAGCAAGGAGCCAGTTGGTTCGGCACGGGAATATGAAGATTTTAATGAGTTTACTCTTCCAGAAAACTACACTATTACCTCTGGTAGTTTCTTCGTTGGATTGCAGTGGGTTGATAACGGGACCAGTCAGATTAATCCAGATGGATCGCAAAATTACTATATCGGGTTTGACCGCACGCCACCGTCAACCGCGATCATTTCAACCGATGGTGGAACCACATTTAACGGAGTCAGTATCCAGGTATTTACTCCCAGTACTGGTTCGGTGACGGCTGATTTTCCAATCATTGGGCGGATGGAAGTTGTCAATCCGACGCTTACGGTCACGGGCTATAAGCTCTACCGTTCGACTGCTTCGCCAGTTGCGATCAAACCTGAGAATTTGATTGCGACCCTTCCCGCCGGCCAAACCACATATGCCGATTCACCTCCGATAGCTGATGGGACAGTCCAATATTTTTATGCCTTGAGCGCAACGTATAACCCGACCACCGAAAGCGCCCTCTCAAATGAGGTTGCTGCCACACCAGGAGTCAATGACACCACGGCACCGGTGGTTGAAGTCTTTACCCCCAATGGTGGAAGTGTCGTGACGATTGGCGATTTTTTGGAAGTGACCTGGAGTGCGGAAGATAATGTCGGTTTGGCCAGCCACGACATTGATTTGTCAACCGACAGTGGGGCGACGTTTAATGTGTCAATTGCCACTGGTCTCGAAGGTGACCTTCGATCCTTCCAGTATGAAGTTCCTGATTCCGTGACGACCCGGACGGCCCGGATTCGCGTAACGGCCAAAGATGGGGCCGACAATGCCGGGTCAGATAGTTCGGATGCCGATTTCATCATTCGGGTGCCGGATTCGACTCCGCCGACGGTTCAGGTGGTTTCGCCAAATGGCGGCGAAAAACTCAAATCCGGAGTCGCGTTCAACATTACCTGGCAAGCCACTGACGAATCAGGGATTGAAAGCCAGGATGTCCTGCTGTCAACCGATAGTGGCGCCACTTTCCCGACCCAACTCGCCACTGGACTGGCGGGAGGGACATTGTCCTTCAGCTTTACGCCAAACGTGACGGGCAAAGTCAAAACCGCCCGTGTTCGAGTGGTGGCTTTTGACACGGCTGGAAATTCTGCCCAGGATGACAGCAATGGTAATTTCCAGATCAAAGGCAAAAAGAAGTAGTTCTCACCCAAGACGCAAGTGATTATTGACGGTACAAAAGAGGGAATAAGCCAACCGGGTTTATTCCCTCTTTTGCGTATTTGGGACATATTTTTCTGGCGGATCCAGGTCAAAATTTGTCCCGGTCTACCCCCAATATCTTGTGTTTTTGAAGTCTCCGACTGGACACAATTGGCCGTGTCTGGTAGACTGGTATTTCATTTACAATCAAGAATTTGTATGTATTTATCTCAAGTAGAATCAATTGGGTTTCGCAACCTTTCGGGACATCTTTTCGGGGATGCGGGCGTAAACATTTTGTGGGGCCAAAACGGGCATGGAAAAACCAGTTGGCTGGAAGTGATTGCATTGCTAGGTAATACGAAATCCTTTCGCACGCATCAGTTAAGTGAAGCCATCAATTTTCAGGAGACTGCTGCCCGGGCGATTGCCCAGGTGATTCACAAAAGCCGGACCATCACGCTGGAAGTTCACCTGAAAGGCTCGCAAAAGCAGTTGCTGGTCAATGGCAAACGCGTCCCGGTGAGCGAATACCTGGGAATTCTGGATGTCTTTGTCTATTGCCGCGAAGAGTTAAGCATTGTCCGGGGTGAACCATCTGAACGCCGCCGGTTTCTCGACCGCGGCGTCCTGAGCCTCAAGCCGGGCTATGTGCAAACGCTGGCTGATTACAATCGGGTCCTCAAGCAAAAAAACGCGCTATTGAAGTCAATTGAAGAAACGGTTCCTCCGCCGTCTGAAATTTTCGAAATGCTTGATGTGTGGAATATCCAGCTTGTCGAGCACGGCACGCAGATTCACAACGCCCGGACAGCCTATGTGGAGCGCCTCAACCAGACCCTGGAACGGCGGTTTTTTGGGGCCGAAGCGATGACGGTTCGGTATCGCTCCTCCCTGGAAGGGAAAGGCAATCTGACCCACTATGCGGACCTGCTGGCAGAACGCTTGCGGGTGCGCCGTGAAGCCGAACTGGCTGCCGGTCACGCCCTGGTTGGCCCGCACCGGGATGATCTGGATATTTTAACCGATGGGCGTGAAGTCGCCCGATTTGGAAGCGCCGGTCAGCAACGTAGCGCCTTGCTGGTGCTCGAACTGGCCCAACTGACCATGTACCACCAGGAACATGACGATTTCCCGGTTTTTCTGCTGGATGACATTGATGCCGAACTGGACCGTGACCGGATTCGCACCGTGTTGGATTTTCTCCAGGGAAAAGCCCAGGTTTTTGTAACGACTTCAAAAGCGGCGCTGGCTGAGGAATATCGCCAGCGGGCCCGGCTCAGCCAGATTCTGAGCGGAACCGTCGTGCCACAGCCAGAGAAGGCGTTGAACGCAGAATTTTGAGCAGCACCATTTTGACCGTAAGGGTTCGAACTATATTCACAACGTGATCGAGGTTTGATTGACACATGAGTACACCGAGGGAAGAAAAAGAATTGCACACCCAATCTGAAACAACACCCAACACACCTGAAACTTACACTTCAGCTTCTATTACCTCCCTGTCAGGGCGGGACGCCGTGCGGTTGCGCCCGGCCATGTATATTGGTTCAAACGGCGAACTGGGATTACACCACCTGGTGTATGAAGTTTGCGACAACTCTGTGGACGAAGCCCTGGGCGGATACTGCACCCAGGTTGACGTGATTATCCACCCTGACAATTCCATTACGGTGCTCGACAACGGACGTGGTATTCCGGTTGACATCAAGGAAGATGACCCGCAAAAACGATCCGGTGTGGAAATCGTGTTGACTGAACTGCATGCCGGCGCCAAATTTGGCGAAGACAATTCATATAAAGTTTCAGGCGGATTGCACGGTGTCGGGGTGAGTTGCGTCAACTTCTTATCTGAAACGTTTCGGGTTGAGGTCTATCGCAACAACAAAACCTATGAACAGGAATTTGAACGGGGCATTCCGACCGGACCGCTTCGCCAGACCGGTACCACCAAACGGCGCGGTACCAAAGTTACCTTTAAACCTGACACCAGCATTTTTACCTTTACGGAATACAACTTTGACACGCTGTCGCAACGGTTGCGTGAAAAAGCCTTTTTGACCAAAGGGTTGATGATCACCATCACCGATGAGCGCAGTGAAGTCGAACGCCGCCACGAGTTTTTGTACAAAGGTGGAATTTCAGAATTTGTCCAGCACCTCAACCGCAACAAAAATGTGCTCATGCCCGAGCCGTTTTACTGTGAATCCACCCAGGGTGAAATGACGATTGAGGTGGCCATCCAGTACAACGACGCGTATGACGAAAAGGTGTTCAGCTTTGCCAACAACATCAACACGATTGACGGCGGAACACACCTTTCCGGCTTCCGAACCGCCCTCACGGCCAGCATCAACAGCTATGCTGCTTCCGAAGGGCTTTCCAAGCAATTGAAAGAAAATCTGACTGGCGATGATGTCCGCGAAGGACTGGTCGGCGTCATCAACGTCAAAATTCCGCAGCCCCAGTTTGAAGGTCAGACCAAAAACAAACTCAATAGCGATGTCAAAGGGCAGGTTGATTCGGTCATTCGCGAACACCTCAAGATGTACTTCGAGGAACATCCGGCCATTGCCAAACGACTGATTCTGAAAGCGGTTGAAGCTGCCCGTGCCCGCGAAGCCGCCCGCCGCGCCCGCGAAATCTCGCGCAAATCAGCCCTGAGCGGCCTCACGCTGCCTGGAAAGCTGGCCGATTGTTCCGAACGTGACCCTGAAAAATGCGAACTGTTTTTGGTGGAAGGCGACTCCGCCGGCGGGAGCGCAAAGCAAGGTCGTGACCGGCGAACCCAGGCCATCATGCCGCTCAAGGGGAAGATTCTGAACGTCGAGAAATCACGCTACGACAAAATGCTCTCGCATAGCGAAATCGGCGCGTTGATTATGGCGCTCGGGACGGGAATCGGAAAATCGGACTTTGACATCAACAAGCTTCGCTATCACCGCATCATCATCCTTTGCGACGCCGACGTGGACGGAAGCCATATTCGAACGCTGCTGCTGACGTTTTTCTACCGGCAAATGCCTGAATTGATTGAGCGTGGGTATGTCTATATTGCCCAGCCACCGCTCTTCAAAGTCAAAAAAGGCCGTTCAGAGCAGTATGTGCTCGATGAGCGGGAATTGAACCGCTACCTGATGCGCAAGGCGACCGAAGACGTCAAAGTCAAAGTCGAAGCGACCGGAAAAGAATATGAAGGCCGCGAACTGGCCAAATTCATCGAAAAATTGATTGAATTTGAAAACTACTACAACAAACTGCTCCGCCGCCTGTTGCGTGATACCAAACTGGCTGATGTGGTGCTCCAGGTCTTTGGCGGCACCAACGGTATTGCCGACGGCGTGAAGCTCCACAAAGTTTTCGAAGATGAATCACGCCTTGGACGACTTGAAGCGGCGTTGATTGACGCCGGGTACTCCACCGAGTTGACCCGCGATGAAGAGCACAATCTCTGGAGCGTCAATGTGACTGGCAAAAACGGTGTCGTCCGGATTGACTGGGAACTTTCAACCCACGTCGAATTCCAAAAATCACTGACGATGTACCTGGATTTGCGAAGTGCCATGCAATCGTCGTTTACCGTAGCCAATGGCGGTCAACCAGCACTGATTCCTTCCTACAAACAGTTGGCCGAGCACGTGTTGAGTGTTGCCAAGAAGGACATCAACATCCAGCGTTACAAAGGACTGGGCGAAATGAACCCGGAACAGCTCTGGGAAACCACGCTCAATCAGGGGAAACGGACATTGCTCCAGGTTCGAGTCAACGATGCGGTTGAAACCGACGAAATTTTCACCATTCTGATGGGAGACACCGTCGAACCACGGCGGAAATTCATCGAAGACAACGCACTTGATGTGAAAAACCTGGACATCTGATTTTTTGGGGCTGAAAAATCCTCGGGCTTAGGGCTCAGGGCTTGGGGCTGAAGACTCGCAAGCTCGGGGCTGAAGAAATCGGGTTGAAGACTTTGGGATTTTGTCTTGAACTCGATGTTCCTCAACCCCAAGCCCGTTTTCTTCAGCCCCAAGCCCTGGTATTTTCAGCCCCAAGCCCTGAGCCCTGGTATTTTCAGCCCGAACAAAATGACTGAAGTTACCTACTTTGTACCTGAAGAAGAAGCGTATGCCCGCCTGGACGAGTTTATCCAGCGGCATGATTTCTCATTTCCAATTTCGGCCATTCGAAAAGCGATTGAAGACGGCAATGTTCGCATCAACAGTAAAGTCCAGACGGCTGGCTGGCGATTGCGACAGGGTGACAAAGTCACGGTCAAGCTTGAAGGGTATCGTGGACAGGCGCTCGAAGCTGAAAATGTCCCGCTTGAAGTCTTGTATGAAGATGCGTTTTTGATTGCCGTCAACAAGCCGCCGGATATGTTATCGCACCCGTCAGTCAAAGAACGCAGCGGGACGCTACTCAACGCACTGCTTGGCTATTATCAGCAAAAGAAAGATGTTGAGGCACTCAGGATGTGGCCGGCGCTGGCTCATCGCCTGGACCGGGATACGTCAGGAGTAATCGTGGCGGCAAAACAAGAGCGGGCGGTGGAAAAGCTCTTTGTTGCTTTTCGTGACCGCAAGATGAAAAAAGTCTATCAGGCGATTGTATTTGGCGTTCCCGAGGCGGAACAGGGAATCATCGAAGCACCGATTGGCCGCCATCCGGTGCTCTGGCCACGCTGGCGGGTGATGGATGACGGAAAATCAGCGAAAACCGCCTATCGAGTCACCGGGACCAAAAATGGATTTTCACTCATCGAATTGGAACCGCTCACCGGACGCACGCATCAGCTTCGAATTCACCTGGCCCATATCGGACACCCGATTGTCGGAGACCATACCTACGGACGAGCGTTGAACAAAGCGTTTGCGCAGTCACACCCCGAACTCAAAGTCAAACACCACTTTCTGCACGCTGCCAAATTGAGCTTTACCCACCCCATGCGCCGTGAAGAGATTCATCTGGAAGCGCCAATGCCCCAGACAATGAAGGGATTTTGGGACGGTGGAATCGTGAACAAGGATTCTGAGCTTCAGGGAAATTGACAAACGGCATTTGAACAGCAGGGGGTTGTAAAGAGATTTTGTTTTGAACGTATCGCCCACAAAGAAAAACGGGAGCTTTTCAGCTCCCGTTTTTCTTTGAATGTGTTGGCTCCTCAGGTAGGACTCGAACCTACAACCCTTCGGTTAACAGCCGAATGCTCTGCCATTGAGCTACTGAGGAATAAGCTCCTCATGAGGGAACGCGCAATATAGGCAATGACCTTTGGTTTTGTCAACACTTTTTTTCGGCAGCCAGGAAAAAAGAGAATGAAGAATGGTCTTGAGATTCTATCCTGTTTTCTTCAACCCAAATGTCTTCAGCCCGTTTTCTTCAGCCCTGAGCTTGCGAATCTTCAGCCCCAAGCCCTCAGCCCTGGTTCTTCAGCCCAGGCATTACGTCGTTCGCAGTTCGTGAGCGACGGCTTTGCCGATTTCGCGGGCCTGCTCAAGGTCTTCCGGCGCCAGCGAAATAGCGCCGACCACGGCATGGCCGCCGCCGCCATAGCGTTCGCAAATCTTGGCCAGATTATGGGTGCGCTCCATTCCGCTCCAGGGATTGTACCCAATCGAAATTTTCGACCGGGTGGCACCACGGCTCACCCCTACGCTATAGCGGGCTTTGGGAAACATGCAGTAAGCAATGAATTTATTGTAGCCTTCAATATCGTGGTCGCTGACATCGAAATAAACCACGCCGTCAGAACATTCACCAGCTTGCTGAATGATTTCAACTGCCTGGTTGTGCCGGGCAAGCAATGGGGTAAACACGGCCTGAACACGTTCGTCGGCTGCGGTTTCAGCCAGGGATTTGACCTGCAACGACCGAATGATGTGATGGAGCAGGCTTTGGTCCCGATTTGATTCAATCACCAGTGCCAGTTGGGGGGCGGGTTCTTTGAGATTGATCGCATTTTCCGGAGATTCGTACTGCGCTCCATCAATTAAATCAGCCCACTGAATCAGTTCGATGAGTTCAGGCAGGTCAGTGTCAAACTTTTCGCGGGCGATGTCGGCAATATATTTGGTGCAGGATTTGTAATTCGGATCAAAGTATTTTCGGCCACGTGTATCCTGGTTGAAATGGGCCTCATCTTCGGCAGAGAGGAAGGCGCTCTGGTGGTGGTCAAACCACCATGTCAGCCGATCATCGCTGTTATATTTAAAGTCTACAATCGCAAATTCATCGGCATCATCAAACAAATCTGGTTCAAACAATCTTCCGGGCCGATGGGTCAATCCGTGGTACGAGATTTCAACATCGGGGTAGAATTTCCGCCGGTAAAACGTGGAAAATACAGCGGCGGAGCACGCTCCGTCAAAGCAAAAGTTGTGGTACAGCACTTTCAACTTCATAAGCAACCTGCTTTCAATCGGGTCAATAACTTTTCGTGAATTCCACCAAAGCCGCCATTGGACATAATGGCCACGACATCGCCTTCGCGCAGTTCGGGAACAACCTTTTCGATAATGGCATCGGCACCGTCAATGACATCAGCGGGGATTCCTTTCTCACGCAGCACCGAAATGACCTGCTGCGGAGAAAACTGATCGTCAGCCTGGAGCTTAAAAGATTCAAAAATCGGGGTTAGCACCACCCGGTGAGCCTCATCAAACGCCTGTTCATATTCGTGCTGAAACACTTTTTTGCGTGAAGACCACGAACGCGGTTCGAAAATGGCAATCACGCGACGTCCGGCATATTTCTGGCTGATGGCGTCAAGGGTTTCACGGACGGCGGTTGGATGGTGGGCAAAGTCGTCAATCACGGTGATGCCGTTGATTTCACCACGGACCTGCATCCGGCGTTTGACACTTTTGAAGGTTGCCAGTCCTTCGCGGATTTTCTCAGGATCAGCTCCCCAGGCCGTGGCAGCGGCCACAACGGCTAAAATATTGCGAATATTAAATTTTCCAGCGAGGGGTGTGGTGCATTCCAGAAATGGCTCATTGCGATGCAAAATGGTGAAGGTCATTCCGGCATCAGTGTACCGGATGTCTTTGGCCGTCCATTCGAGTGGTGTATCGCTGGTGTCAAGCCCAAAACTTTCAATCGGACAGAGAGCGCGTGGCGAAAGCTCGCGTACAATCGGCGAATCATACCCGGCCACCAGTCGCCCAGAGCGCGGAATAATGTGAATCAACCGCTGAAAGGCAAGCTTGATGGCGGCGACATCCGGATACATATCGGCATGGTCAAACTCGACATTGTTGAGGATGGTGATTTCGGGCACATAGTGCATAAACTTCGGTCCTTTGTCGAAAAAGGACGTTTCGTATTCATCACCTTCAATCACAAAAAAGTCGCCATCGGTGACCCGAAAACTTTGACCAAAATTTTCAGCCACACCACCGACCAGAAAGCTAGGATTGAGTCCCGCCGTTTCCAAAATCCAGGCTGCCAGTGCCGTCGTGGTGGTCTTCCCATGTGTTCCAGAGACGACCAGCACCCGCCGGTTGATGAGAAATTCCAGGCGCAGGACTTCGGTCATTGATTCGTGCCGCCAGCGTCGGTCAAGCACAGCTTCCATTTCCGGGTTGCCGCGGTTGATGGTATTTCCAACCACCACGATATCAGGGCGTTCAGTCAGATTTTCTGCCTTGTACCCAAGATTGATCGGAATTCCCATCGCCTCAAGTTGTGTTGACATTGGCGGATACACGTTTGCATCCGAACCTGTGACGCGATGTCCGCGCTCGATGAGCATCCCGGCAAGTGATCCCATTGCCGTTCCACAAATGCCAAGTAAATGATAGTGAGCCATTGTTTGAAGTATGAAGTATGAAGTATGAATTATGAAGAAGGGTTCGGGGTTCAGGGTTCAGGGTTCAGGGTTCAGGGTTTGGGGTTCAGGGTTCAGGGTTCGGGGTTCGGGGTTCGGGGTTCGGGGTTCGGGGTTCGGTTTAAAAACCCTGAACCCTGAACCCTGAACCCTAAACCCTGGTTTTCAACCCTGAACCCTACTCCTTCACCGGGCCGACAATGACGGTTGTGAGGTTAACCGGATCCAGATACTGGCGCGCCACACGGGTGACATCGTCCACCGTCACCTGGCGAATAAATTCCGGATAGGTTTCCAGATAGTCAAAGCCAAGGTGAAAGACTTCGGCTTCGACCAGAAATCCAGCGACCTGGGCATTGGTTTCAAAGTTAAACACAAAGCTTCCAGTCAGATAGGATTTGGCGATGTCGAGTTCTTCCTGGCTGACAGGTTCGGTGGTAATGCGTTCAATTTCAGCTCGCAAGCCACGGATGGCTTTTTCACGGTTGGCAGGCGATGTGCCGATGTAGGCCGTAAAGCGTCCCGGATCAATTCCGGCTGAACTGGTAATGCTCGAAAATGTCGTGTATGCCAGCCCCTGTTCATCGCGCAAAATGCGTGGAATCCGTGAGGTCATCCCAGGGCTGCTGCCTAGAATTGTGTCCATAACCAGCAACGGATAAAAATCGGGATTTGACCGTTGAATGCCCAGATGTCCAAGGTAAACCTGGATTTGTTCTTTTTCTTTGAAGATGATCTTTTCGCGGGGCTCCGTCTGGCGCTCGACGGTTGGAACTTCCGGCAATGAAAACGCCGGATCTGGCTGCCAGTTGGCAAATGCGGCTTCGATTTGCGCCTGCAGTTCCCGACGCGAGAAATCTCCGACCACGGCAAAGATGGAATTATTCGGCACGAAAAACCGCTGATAGGCCGCAACCAGTTGATCGCGAGTTAATCCAGCCACCGTGTGCGGATATCCAAGTGATGGGCGATGGGCAGGATGGGTTCCGTAAATCAATTCAGCAAAAGCATCCGCAGCCACTGCACGTGGTTCATCTTCGCGGCTTTTGAGTTGAGCCAGTACCCGCTCGCGCCGCATCGTAAACCGATCTTCCGGAAGTGTGGATTGGGTCAGCATTTCCGTAGCGAGGGCGAGTAACCCAGGAAAATCTTCAGTCAGGCACACCAGCCCGACGCCACTATGCGAATAGCCACCAAATGAACTCAGTCGGGCACCGACTTCTTCGGTGGCGAGCGCAATTTCCTGAGCCGTGCGAGTTGGCGTGCCTTCATCGAGCATATCACCCAGCAGCGTGGCCAGGCCGGCCTGTTCCTCAGCTTCATATCGGCTGCCAAAACGCACCATGGCGCTCATCGAAATCATTGGCAGTGTATGGTTTTCAGCCATCAAGAGCACGATTCCATTTGGCAAAACCACCCGTTCAATCTCGCCTTTGTGTTTGACCGCCGATCCGGCAGCAATTTGGTTGGCATTCATTTCCAGAAATTCCATCAGATTCATTCCTTTGTGAGCAAAGTGATACCGAATTAGGGTTCCGGGTTTAAAATTCTTGAAAAGACATAAAGGACATAAGGGGCAAAAAGGACAAAAGGGACATATATTCGAAAACCCCGAACCCCGAACCCCGAACCCCGAACCCTGAACCCCGAACCCCGAACCCCGAACCCCGAACCCCGAACCCCGAACCCCGAACCCCGAACCCCGAACCCCGAACCCCGAACCCCGAACTCCGAACCCCGAACCCCGAACCCCGAACCCTTAGCTTTCCTTCGGGTCGTTAACCAGATACCCAACCGTGCGGTGATCGGGGTGGAGATAGGTGCGCATCACCCGTTGAACTTCCGCCGTTGTGACTTCGCGAGTACGGTGCAGATAGGCATCCAGATACCGGTACCCGCGTTCTTCTTCAGGGAGTTCCGGGCGATTGGCCGTGGTTTCATATTCGCCAAGCAAAGTTGCCTGATTGAGAACATCTTCATTGCCAAGTACATACATGGCTTCAATCTGGCGCTTGGCTTTCTTTAATTCGGCTTCGGGAATCGGCTCGGTTGCCAGCCGATCAATCTCTTCATAGATTGCCTGCTCCACCGCAGCCAGGGTGTGTCCAGATTTGATTTCGGCCTGAATGTAGAACAGTGAGGGGTCAATGTGTTCGTTGTAGCTGGCATAGGCCATGGTCACGGACTGATCTTTTTCCTGAAGGCGTTGATAGAGCCGCGATGTTCGTCCGTGGGAAAACAACATCGAGGCTACGTGCAGGGCATATGAGTCGGGGTGCGCAATTTCCGGAGCGTGATAGGCAATCATCAGCCGTTCCACCGGGGTGATTTTTTTGACGATTACCCGTTTTTCACCGCGTTGGGGTGGTTCAACGATTTTCATCGCCGGTGGCTCGGGACCAGCGGGGAGGTGTCCAAAGAGTTCGGTGACCCGGGTAATCGCCTGTTCGGTTTCAAAGTCACCGACAAGCACCACGGTGGCATTGCGCGGCTGATACCACTGGTCGTAATAGCGCTTCATATCCTCAACCGTGACGCCTTGCACATCCTGCAGCCAGCCAACCGTTGGCGAATGATACGGATGCTGTCGAAACGCAGTGGCCCAGACCTCGTTTTCGAGCAATTCAAACGGGCTATCGAGTCCCATTTGTAATTCTTCAATGATGACCTGTTTTTCTGATTCGAATTCTTCCGGGGCAAACGACGTGTTGCGGATGCGGTCAGCTTCGATTTCCAGTGCCATTTCCCATCGGTCAGACGCAAAGGTGAAGTAATAGGCGGTGAAATCAAGCCAGGTGAACGCATTGTTGCGTCCGCCGCGAATCTGAGTCAGCAGGTCAATCTCGCCTTTCCCAAGCCGCTCAGTCCCTTTAAACATCATATGTTCCAGGAAGTGGGACTTGCCCGTGTGGCCCAACTCTTCATTGCGTGATCCGACACGATACCAGATCATGGCGGCCACGATTGGATGGGTATGGACTTCTTTGGTGAGAATAGTTAATCCATTTGGAAGGTGCGTGCGGCGGACATTGCGGGTCAGTGCCGAAAAACCATCATGCGAGGCAGGTTGCGGGCTGGACATACAAAAGTGGTACTCCTTTTGGAGATTGGCCGAATTTCAGGTTTGAGGAGAAAAGCCAGCCAGTATAGAGGGGAATTTGGTGTGAGACAATCAGTTCTTGGAGGCAGTAGGAGGTGGGGACAAAGACCGTATTGGTTGGGATCAATGGCGGGATCAAGCCAGCAATTCAAAAATGTTCCAGAAAAGAAGTGAAAAAAAATCGGAAATTTCTGGATAAATGCAATAATTTCACAATATTTTCACCAGATAACACTAGCCAAGCCGCGAAAGATTCCCTCTCATAAGGTGGCGTGACGGCTGAACCTAGCACGGGAAGGGCAGGACTTCCGCAGGATGCCCGTGCTCGTGGGAGGGAACCTTTCCCCGTTTTCGATTTTCCCCATCTTTCCCCACCTGACTCTTCTTCATTCTTCATCAAACCCGCCCGCTGACGCAGGTGGTAGAGACTCTTCATTCTTTTTTTCTGGTTGTGGAAATGGCTGTTGGATCAGTTTACGGAGCACGTCCAGGAATGAATTGGGCGACGATACATCCAGCGTGGCAATATAGTCGGTTGAAATTTCCATTTCCTTTGCAATCGGGGCGATGTTGATGCCTTTTTTCCGGGGATCAAAAAGCGCGACCAGATATGGCAATTGGTAGGGTTCGACCACAGCCTGAATCAAATACTTGGTATAATTCACTTCAAAGCGGTTCTGGACATCGGTCAGGAGCAGGATTCCCCACATATCGTTTCCAACCTGACGCACCAGTTTGGGGTATTCACTGTCAACCGAAAGTTGATAAACAAACAAACCACAATCCGTTGCGAGCGGAAGCCGGGCCACTTCAGTTCCAGGTAATGGAGGCAGGTGATATTTGATCGGTTCGGTCAATTCGCTCTGGAATTTCTGGGCCAGCAACCGGAGCGTGTTGGTAAACAGGGTTTGAACCCGACCGACCAATCCGAAAACGGCCAGTTTGGCACACATCGTTGATGGACCATACCGGTCTTTGAGCCGGGCTGAAAGCGGCCCAATTTCGGCTGGAGTCAGCAGAAGGGTTGGAACTTCTTCTGGTTCGGGGTGCTCCGCATCGCTTGAAACCAGCGATCCCGTGATGGGTGGTTTATTTTCCTGGTCAATCGCATCCAGTTGGGAGAGCAGGAGCGTGGTGGTTTTTCCACTTGGTTGCGGGCAAACCGGACCGTCTAGCTTTTCAAGCAATCCAAAGGTAGCCATATGCACCGCCAGAAAATTGATTTTAGAGGCCACCAGTGAATATTCATTGACAATTTCTCCGAGCGTGTGTGTACCGTCGAACAGATCAAACAGCCGCACGGTTTCTTCGGAAAATGACCCGAGCGCCAGCCGGATTTCCAGGGCTTCCGATTTGACAAACACTGTATCAGGCGGGGGAAGCGGGAGTTCAGCGATTAGCAAATCCAGAATTTCAGGCGAAATGCTGGGGTCAAAGTCAACCCGTGAAACCGCAAACTCAGGCGGAGGAAGCGGTTGCCGGAGCAATTCGTCCTTGACCGTTTGGAGCAAGGTCTGGGCTTTAAAGGGCTTTGAAACAAATGGCCAGTCCCATTGCCGATAGGATTCAGGCATCTCTCGCACCACAGCACTGATGATGATGATCGGCAGATTTTCAGTCTCGGGTTTTTCCCGCAAACGGCGGGCAACTTCCAGGCCATTCATACCGGGCATCATCACGTCAAGCAGGACCAGATCCGGTTTGACATTCGCGATAAGTTCCAGGGCGTGTTTCCCCTCAAAAGCAATGCTGACCCGATAGCCTTCGCGTTCCAGGTAGCGTTCGATCAACGCCGTTGCCTGCGCATCATCATCCACCACCAGGATGTGTTTGCGGGGATCATTGGCACCAGTCGGGGCACTGATAGGGCCGACATTTTCTTCAATCCGGCCCTTGATCAGATAATAGTAGCCTTCCTTCCACCGAAACAATTGCGAAAGCGCTGGCTCTCCGTACAAATCACCCAGTGTGACCCGACGCAGCTTCCCGTCAATCATATGCACCGTGGCACGCATCTGCGGACTCTGCTCACAGACCAGCGTGGCCGTGGCGCGTCGAAGGCTCAATGCCCGCAGCAAATTGGGAAGGGTACCGGATTTGATATTGCCAAGGAGTGCCATAGCCCAGATGCCATTTCCAAATCGCTTTGACTGCCAATTGATGGAACTCAGGTTTGTGCCCTGTGCTCCAGCACGAAAAACAGCGAAGCGATGCTTTGGAAAAAGAAATGCACCTCGGTTGGGGAGTGAGGTGACTGGTTGACCTGGCTGAGTGTTTGTTGTGGCGAGAAGCAGTGTCTAAACAGTACTGATTTTTAGCACTTTTTTCCAGTCAAATTCCAAAAAGGGAGCACAGAATGAAGAATGAAGAATTGAGAATAAAGAATGAGTGCCTGGTGACTGGTTTCGAAAACCCCAAACCCCAAACCCTCTTTGGCCTACCTACCAATCAACTGCTGGTACAGGTCTCGATAGTGAGTGGCAAACTGGCTTTCAGTAAAGTGAGTTAAGGCTCGTTCACGTGCCCGTTGGCCAAGGTCTGCCCGCAATTCCGGGTTGGTCAGCAATTTCACGATGGACTGCGCCAACTGGTCAGGGGTCCGGGGGGGCACAAGGAGCCCGGTGTCGGCCAGCGCTTCACCGACGCCGCCGACATTGGTGGCCACAATGGCACTCCCACAGAGCATGGCTTCAACGATGGTGTAGGGGAATCCTTCGGAAATGCTGCTCAGCGTCACGACATCCGCCTGGTTGAAAACCTGTTCCGGATGCGACGTGAGTCCGGCAAAGGTTATGGTTTGCTGTAATCCAAGTTGAGTTGTAAGTGTCTGGCATTCAGCAAAATAGGCTGGGTCGCTGGCTGATCCGTACAATAAAAACTCGACTTCTGGAACGGTTTCCTTGACCTGAGCCGCAGCCTGAATCAGATCTTTGGTGCCTTTAAGAGCAAAAATCAAACCCACCTGGGTCACCGTTGGTCGGGCACGACGCGGAAGATTGAGCGGGCAAAAGCGTGCTTCATTTGAACCGTTATAGATCACCTGCAATCGGTCAGGTGTGACGCCCTGGGCGAGTTCCCAGCGGGCATTGTACTGGCACACGGGTGATACCACATCGGCATAATGATAGTTGGCACGCACCACCGCCCCAAAAAATCCAAGCAGAAACCGTTTGACGATGGTTGATCGGGCTGTCCGGGCTACATTGAGATATTGTTCACGCAGGTACACCCCGTGCTCAGTGAGTAGATATGGTGTGCCATATTGCAGTTTGGCAACCACGCAGGGGAGGCCGCAAACTGCCGCTGCGGCTGAATGGGTCAGTGACGTTCGCGGAACTTCCACGTCCAGAACCAGCAACAACCGGGTCAGCAGTTGAAGACATTCCGCCGCATCTCTCACGGTTGGGGGAGGCAGGGGCGGCGTGGCTGATGATACCCAGGCCCGCAGAAAATCCTGAAAACTGTACCAGACGACCCGTGAACGGAAGGTTTCAAAGTAATCAAACCGGCGGAAGTAGGCCGCCATGTCAGCAAACCGTTTCCCAGTGACTGCGCCGGTGGCAGTGCCCGTGATGTCGTCAAGCAATGCCTCGAAGATCGGCAGGAAATGACGCCGGATCGTCGGCTCCGTTGTTTGTCGCCGCCGGTTGAGGATGGTGGCAAACGTGCGGTCAAATTGTTGCTCAGCCGGGTCTTCCGTTCCCCAGAGTGGAACTTTGATGATGCTTTTGAGATTGGGTGGAGGCTCGTACCGGGGAGGCAGATAGGGGTGCATAATCACCGACAGCACCCTGTACTCAAACTCTTCCAGCCGGTGCAGCAACACATTGCACCAGGTACTGACGCCCCCACCATGAAATGGATAGGTGCCCTCAGTCGCCAGAAGCACTTTATGAACCATGCCGGAGTGATTGCTTGCCACAACGATAAAACTACCTGGCCCCTGAGTTCACTTGTTCGAAGAAAAGAATTTCGATTTGTATTCCGAACACTGAAGCCTGAACCCTAACCGCCTAAAACCCATTTTGCAGCGGCAGCAGGTTGACCCCCGATGAGTATCCCGGCATGGCGCAGTAGGGGAGGAAGTTGTAATCTCGCGAAACCTGATACATTCGCGATTGAAAGGTGATATCCGCAATTTGTGCGCTTGTCAGTTGGTACAGTGTCATAATTGACAGCCCGCCACCTTGCAGCGCGGTCAACTCAGCCAGTCGGGCCTGTGACCAGGCATCGGTTTCAATGTACTGAACCTGGAAGTTTTCCCAGCAGATGGCGTCCAAATATCCGGCAGTAAAGGTTTTAAGCCGGTTGATTCCCCAGTTTTGAAGGATCAAGTTATTTGGGTAACGGGTTCGCATATCGCGCGTCAGAAAACCAGCCGATTGTAAAAAGCCTTCACCAGTTGGTGTTCCGGCATAGGGTGGCTCATCCCCAATATTCAACGTATCGAGAAACACACCGTCATAGCCGCTACTGATCAATTTTTGCATCTGGTTGATCAGGAGTGTCCGCCAGTGGCTTTGCCGCAAATCCATCAGATAGGCATTTGAACCGGGAATGCGAACCGGTACACCGTTGACTCGATAGTAATCTTGGGGAAACGCCTGTCTCAGAATTGGGTCGTTGGGCAAAACTTCAGCGCAGGTCAAATAGCCGATCAGGAGCGGACGATTGCCGTTGACTGGTGCTTTCAATGCCTTTATCTGAGTGGCAGTGTAGTTTCGAGGCTCAATCACGATGGCTTCAAACCGGCGCAACTCTGTAACTCGTCCTGAGCCATAATACAGCACATAGTTGCGAATCTGTTTGAATTGCTGACGGGCCGTGAGTTGCACAGGCGCTGAAATTGCGGCGCAGGAGAGGGTTGACCACAGCATGAAGATCATTCCAAAGCTGAAACAGGTCATTGATTTCGTCATGGTAGTTCTCTTTCTGGTTTAACGATTCAGTGCCCATTCCTCAGGAGTCGGAACGGCATTCATTGGGTTGAAGGTTGATTGATGAGATGAAAGACAACCAGATTGTCGTCTTCATAAAACACGCCCAGGTTGTGATGGTGTTGGCCATAGGTGTTGAGCAGGTTCAAGGCTGACTGCATCAGGCTGCTGCGTCCGGCGGGACTCCGGTACATGCGGAACGTGATGTCGGTTTGCTGGGCAAATCCTACCACAGAAGGTTGTGGGCGCGGGTCGGAAATCCAGGGGCGTTTTTCGATCAGGACAAAGGTATGTGGCGAATCAATCGGAAACCGAAACTCTGGTGACTGGACCTGATCCAGGGTGAATTGCTGGCTCCAGGCATGGAGATCAATGTGCCAGCCACGACCAAAAACTTCGATAAATTGTTCAGTTGGGGCAATTACCATCCACTCTCCACGAGGGTAGCGGCGTGCGATGTGTTGAATGACTCGGGCTGATTGGTCATATTCCAAAAGTGACAATCCGCCAGCCTGGGCGGAATCCGCACACCAAAACCGGAGGGTTTGATCCTGGGGCTGAAAGGGCGGAAGGTTCCCTCGCCAGAGCGATGTTCCAATCAGTACGGCGCACAGGGCCAGGGTTGTCAAAGCGGTCAAAAGTGATGACTGGGTGAATCTGGGGAATGCCGCCTCAATCCAGCTCATCAGGGCTCCAGCCCCAAGTCCAATCCAGCAAATGACAATCAATGGCCATCCTTGCAGAACTTCTTGAAAAACCAGTGGAACTGGTTGGAGCGGGTCAAGCCCTGACCAGACCACAAGCCCTGACCAGGCCAACACCAGCCACCCGGCGCCGAGCAGCCGAATCCGCTCTGGGCCTGACTGCCTGAAGGCCATTCCGATGAACAGCACGGAGGCAACCAGGATGGCTCCGGCCAAAAAAACAAGGAACGGTGCGGAGTGCAGAGCTTCGATGATTCCAGTGCCAGTCCAGTGAACTGGTGGGAACAGGTTCAACCTGGTTTGTGGAGGTGGTGCCAGCCAGGAAAATAATGCCCTTGACCGCATTTGGGCGTGGGATTGAAGCAGAATGAGACCATGACCTGCTCCCACGGCCAGTACCCAGAACAAAGCGGCGAAAAAAAGCTGTTTCACCGGTAACGCCAGTCGTGAGACCAGAATCACCCCAACGTGAAAAACCAGCGCTGCCAGCAGAAGTCCAACCGCCGTGCTCGGATGAAACAGCGTTGTCAGGCTTATTCCAGCCAATCCATCCCAGCGTTGATCAGTTGTTTCCGGGGCGGCCAGGGCCGGCCAGGTACACAGGGCGACAGCCAGCGCGGCTTCAAAAGGCAATCCAGCCAGTGACCGTCCGATTGCTTCGTTACAGGTGGTCAGAAGTTTCAACCCAAAAGCCGCCGCTGGTTCTGGTGGCCAGGCTAACTGAAGCCAGCCAACCGGAATTGGTCCGGAAAGAAGCCCCGTTATGACCAGACATCCGGTTACAATTCCCGCCAGTTTTTGACCCGTCGCCCAAAAGACCAGAATCCCGGCGGCGCCAGCCAGCGAGAATGCGATCAGTGGTCCGAGTGCTCGCACGACGTGCAGCGCATCGGTCGCACTCAGCAGGCTTACCGTCGCCGTCAAAACAGCCAGCCCATTGCCGGTTCGGTCAGTGGTAACCGTGTTAAACAGAATGTATTTGCTCTGAAGGAGCAGGTGGTAGCTTTCAGGGTGCGGGAGTCGCAGGTTTGCCGTGGCAAACTGGCCTTTGGCGAAAAAGAACGAAACAAAGATGAGCCCAGCCACGCCAATCCACACCAGAATGGTGGGCGAGGATATTGACTGACGAAGTGTTGAGCCCTGATTTTTCAACCAGGCCCAAAATCGGGCACGAATGCGCTGCCATACAGCCGGGTTTCGAACCCGCTCCCAAATCTCAAACACCGAGGCAAAATCCCCCAGAATTCGCCGGATGTGCCACGAATGTTGAAACAATGTGCCCGCCACCAGGCCGAAGAGGAGCATCGTTACCCCAAACAAATTCAGCGCTGAAGCGAGGCTTCCAATCGCCGTGATCAACGCCAGGGCGCGAAGGATCTGACCCACCTGTCTCTGACCTGGAAGTTCCGCCAAACCGGGAATGGTTGCTCGCCGCCCACAAACCATTGCCACCAGCCACACCAGCAGCAGGAAGACAATCACAATCCAAAACAGGGGAAATGTCGTGCGCACAAGGATGGCAAGTCAGTACCACCTGCGTGAGCGGGTGGGGATAGGAGTGCATTAGGGATAGTTAAAGAATAGATTCCTGGGAGCGCGGGCGTCCCGCCCGCCATAAGTCGGAAGATGCGGGCAAGATGCCCGCGCTCCCAAATGAAAACGGGAAGTTGATTTTTTACAGTTCCTAAGGTTGCAAAAACCGGACTTCGGCTGGCTGACCCACCAGGAGCGCCTGTTGCGGGCGCACAATCTCGATTTCGACCCGATGGGTTCCATCCGGATCGGGGACCGGGTTGAGGGTAACCACTTTTCCTGGAACTGTTTCTGGCGGAAGGGTCGGCAGGATGACCTGAGCCGGGTCGCCAACGTGCAGGGCGTCAATGAATGGTGCGGCAACTGGCACCCGAACCACCAGGGTGTCAAGCCGGGCGAAGGTCATGAGCGTGTTGCCACTCGCCACCTGATCCCCAATGCCCACCGGAATGGCAATGACGTGGCCATCAGCCGTGGCACGGACGGTGCAATCCGTCAGGCGTTGCTCGGCCAGTTTGAGTTCAGCTTCGGTTCGTTCTAAACGCTGAATTGCCGTTTCGAGAGCGCCAACACGGCGACGCTGATCAGCCGCATCTTCCTGGGCTGCGACTTTCGAGGTTTTATCCGTCTGTTTTTGCTGGGCTGAGACCAGTCGTTTTTGAGCTGCGGCAGCTTCTTCAGCCGCCTGCAAATCAGTTTCAGCCAGGCTGTAAGCCGCCGCATATTCGTCATATTTGTCGCGTGAAACCAGCCCTTCGCGGTACAGTCGTTCATAGCGTTGGAGTCGAATCCGCGCCTGTTCAAAGACAATGCGGGCGCGTTCGACCGAATCCTGACGTTGCGGAACCGGGACGCTTTCGGCGCGGCGCTGGGCCACGGCCACTTCTCCAGTCGCCGTGGCCACATCGGTTTTGCTGGGCAGCCCGGTTTTGACTTCAAGTGCAAGCTGGTCTCGTTCCTGGCGGGCCAGATCGCGTTCAATTCGGGCCAGCTCGACTGTCCGGCGAGCTTCGGCTTCATCCAGGATCAACAGTACCTGTCCGACTTTGACCTGATCGCCAATTTTGACCGACAGATTGCGAACCACGCTGGCCTGGGGCGCCACGGCTTTCCATTCCTGGGATGGATGGAGTTTTCCCTGAAATAAGGTATTTGACAGCGAAGTTGCCCGTGCCGCTGGTGAAGTTGGAGCAGGCGGTCCATTGAAATACTGGCGCAGAAAATACACACTGGAGGTCACCGTTACCAGTAACAGGAGGAGCGCCGCCATCCAGCGGCTTTCCCGACCGGCTGGACGCTCGGTCACCACGAGCGAAGCGGTTGAAATTTTCTCAAGCTGGGTTGATTGCCCGGATACAGGCTCCAATCCGGTGGCCGTGGACCGATTGTCAGTGAGTGGTGCGGCGGTTCGTTTTTCAAGCGCCGAAGTGGACGGAGGTTCTAAGGAGGCCGAGTCAGCCGTGGGCAGTGGTTCAGCCAGTTTTTCAATCAGTTGGGTGACTGGTCGAGGTGGAGCCGTGGCGGGTGTGGTGATGGGTTTGCGTTCCAGTTCAAATGGACCTTCCGCCAGACCATAGTCCAATGCCGTCTGGTTGATGTCCAAATCCGATATTTCCGTCAGTCCGGCTTCATAGCCGGCCAGTAACGCACCATCGCAGAGTCGGCATAAACTACCTGGATTGCCGTCACTCATTGCAAACAGGGTTTGAATTGCGGCTGGGGTAAATGGCGAGCGTTTCGCGCCGGCCCTCCGGAGACGGATTTGAATAAACTGAGCTGCTTCGTCGGCAGTCAGGGAGGGAAGGGAAACCCGGACTCGATGGGCGGCAGGTGAATATCCGGGGAGTCGCTTCAGCCGGCGTTCCAAATCAGATCGGCCACTCAGCACAATCTGCAAAAGTCGAACGCCACTTTCTTCATGGTGAGCCAGAAGGCAGAGCGACGAGAGGAGGGATTGGTCCATTTCGTCAGCGCGATCAACCACCAGCGTCGTCACCTGTCCCTGATGATGGCGCTCCTGGAGCAGGCTATGAAATCGGGTCGGGAGCGAAATGCGGGCTTCCGGGTCAGGTGTCAATCCGAATTGATCGGCCAGAAACTCAAGCAGATTGGAGCCGATTGAACGAGGATCCGGAATATGACCAAACAGGATTTGTGATTTGAGTTCTTCGCGCAGGACCTGGAGCAAAAAAGTTTTTCCACTTCCGGCTGGTCCAGTCAGCGTCAACAGTCCCTGACGGGCAAAAATCCCTTCCCGCAACTGTCTGCGGACCTCGGCCTGGGCGGAAGATTCATAGAAAAACCGGGTATCGGACGAAAGTGCAAACGGCCATTCGCGAAGACTGTAGAAAGAAAGATACATAGTCTTCTGAAAAACTTCGGTAGAATCAAAAAGTAAATAAAACCTGGAAAATTTGAAAAACACTGACTCTGAATTGTCACCAGTGTAGCAGAAATCAGTCTTATAAGTCAGTACCACCTGAGTAATACCCTTTAGGGCTGAGGGCTGAGAGCTGAGGGAAATACTTGTTTTCCAACCATTTAGCCTTTTGCTCATACAATCGGATCATTCCAAAAGGGTATGATAGCAAATCAGGGAAAAACCCTAAGCCCTAAGCCCCAAGCCCCAATATGAAACCTTCTTTCCACCTCCTTCTCGTGCTTGTGATTGCTGTATTGAGTCTGGCCGGCCATATCGCCCTGGTCTGGGCGGGTAACCTGCGTGGGTTTCACCCCAGCATCCTGGTTGCCATTCGGGATATGGTGTTGTTTGTGCCGATCATTTTGAGCCTGATCTGGCTGGTTCGGGTTCAGAAATGTCGGGCCAACCTTACTCTCCTGACGGCGGCCATTTTTCTGATGTGTTTTGGTCAACTGGCCCAGTATCGGTTGTTTTCTGACCCGGAATATGGCGCCCGTGGGGAAAAGCGACGCGATGCCCGCGAAATGAAAATCCAAACCATTCTGCGGACCAACATTGCTTCGGGGTATGACGATGTAAAGAAAAAATACTTGTTTGGCAGCACTGAGGTCCCGCCGGCACCAGATCCGGTCACGTCACAGATTGGTTTTTTTGATGTGTTGACATCGAGTAACACCCTGGTGCCATTAATTTCGCTGGCGGTCATGCTCGGTTTGTTTGTCCTTGTGAAGCGCGATGATGTGTTGCACCTCCTCCAGAAAAACGCCTTTCTCATTGGGCTGGTGACCGTGGTCCCCTTTTTGATTATCGTGGTGTTTTTCAGTCGCGCCGGGAAATTTTTAGGGGAAACCACACCCTGGGAACCGGTCAAGCTTCTGTTTTTAATCACCTATGGCGGACTCCTGGCGGACCATCATATTCATATGAGTCGCACCCGATGGGGGCTGCCGCCCTGGAGGTTTCTGCTTTTACTTGGCGTTGCGGCACTGATGCCGGTCGTTCCATTCTTCTTTCTCAGTGATTTTGGACAAATGCTGGTCTTTGGCGGGGTTTATGCATTGCTGTATCTGATCGCCGTCCGGCGCTGGACACAAATTGTCTATGCCGTGGTGCTGGTTGGGCTGTTGTTTCCAATGTTTTATTTTGGGATTGGCATTCCAAACCGAATCAATTTGCGGTTTCATCTCTGGCTCGATACGTGGCAGGCGCCACCTCCTGAGACATTCTGGTGGAAACCCTTTTCCGAGCGAATCCAGCGCGAATATGAAGGCCGAACGATTACCAACCAGGATGCCTGGTTTGATCAGTCTGCCCAGATTGCCCAGGGGTTGTTTGGCGTCAGTGATGGCCAACTGGCTGGTGAAGGACTGGGGCTGGGCTTTCCAGAAGTCGTGCCGGTTTCAGACTCGGATTTTGTCTATGTTGCTCTGAGCGAAGAACTTGGATTGGTTGGAGGCTTTCTTCTCTTGATGGGGCTGTGTGCCTTTGTCATTGCCGGGATCAATGTTGCCACGGCGGCACCGGACATGTTTAGCAAGCTCCTGGCCGCCGGGTTTACCGCTTTTATCGGGCTCCAGGCGCTGGTCAATATCGGAGGCGTCATTCGGTTGCTGCCCATGACCGGCATCACCTTGCCCTTTGTCAGTCACGGCGGATGGTCGTTGATTACCAGCTTTGCCATGCTTGGCACATTACTTGCTCTTTCTCATCGCAATCATCAGGAAAGAACATCACCAATTATTGAAAATCCAGTGGCGGTCCGGGTGGAGTAGAGCGAGTCAAAGTTTCCTGCCTTCCACTCATCGTTCACGCCACAACCACTTTTAGACCAACCGTATTTGAGGAGCGTATATGACACGATTTTTCTCAGCCTGGCATAAGTCTTTTGGAACGGGCCTGCTGGTCCTGGCACTCACCCTCTGGTGCCAGGTGTCAATCCAGGCCACAACGGTGGTCCTGATGCCGGATGACGATTTGATCGTCAGTTCACGGGCCATTGTCCACGGGACCGTCACACAGATTGAAAGCCGCTTTGATCCTTCAGGCCAATCCATTTACACCTACTTCACCCTTCACCTTCAACAGGTTTTCAAAGGCAATATCAGTGATTCCACCATTGTGGTTCGACAGTTAGGCGGTCGTGTCAGTGGGTTCCAGCAGGTGGTTTATGGGTCACCTGAATTTGCAGTTGGCGAGGAAGTTCTGCTCTTTCTCAACACGGCTGATGATGGCGCCCTGCGCGTGGCACACCTGTGTTTGGGGAAATACTCAGTTGTGACCGATGAACAGGGTGGTCGGCAGGTCTGGCGGACAATGGATGGGGTCGAATTCGTTGAACCGACCAAACATCAGGTCACTGGATCCGCCAGCACCAGCGATATGGAATGGAGTCGGTTTCTGGAAAAGATCCGCTCCACGCTGACAAGTCAGGCGGATCGGGTGATGGCATTTGAGCACCTTAACGATGCACGGCCACTGGTGGCGATTCCTCGCGAGTATCTGGAATCTTCATCCGCAGGTGGATTTCAGCCGAAATTTACCTTGCTGGGCAGTGGTTCGCGCTGGTTTGAAGCTGACACCAACACCCCTGTTATTTACCGAATCAACACCAATAACCCGCCGCGCAACAATGGAACGCCCATTCCAGGAAACGGTGTGAACGAATTTAATGCAACGTTGGCGGCCTGGACCAATATTGCCAATGCCTCATTGATCCTTCAAAGCGGAGGCACGACAACCGCCGTTGGCCGCCAGAATGATGGTGTCAACGCCATTTCATTTAATGATCCGCTCAACCAGATTGACGACCCCGTCAATTGCGGCGGAGTTTTAGCGATTGGCGGTTTTACTTCGAGCAACCAGACCATTGTGGTCAGTGGACGGACCTTCAATCGCATCATTGATGCCGATGTGGCCTTTAATAACAACTTTGATTGTTTCCTGGGAAATACCGCGAATCTGGCCGAAGTGATGACCCACGAAGTTGGCCACAGCATTGGACTTGGGCATTCATCGGAAAACGTGAATGAAGCCAATGCCACCCTGCGGGATGCCACGATGTTTTTCCAGGCCCACGGAGATGGTCGCGGAGCGGCGGTTCGAACGGATGACATTGCCGGTGCCGCTTTTATCTACCCGGTGGCTGGCGGTGCCGCGACACCAACCATTACCAGTTTTAACCCAACCAGCGGCACCGTGGGTACAGCGGTTACCATCACCGGAACCAATTTCACAGGTGCTTCGGTGGTAAGCTTCAACAATCTCAATGCCGCCTTTACCGTGAATTCAGCCACCCAGATCCTCGCCACCGTGCCAAATGGCGCCACCACTGGTTTGATTCGAGTGACGACACCTGGCGGAACAGCCACCAGCGCGACCAACTTTACAGTAAATGCTGGCGGCGGTGGTGACACCCAGGCACCAACCGTGACGGTGACTTCACCCAATGGCGGCGAGACCCTGACCAGCACCGCAACTTTTAATGCAACCTGGACCGCCAGCGACAATGTTGGCATTACTCGCCAGGACCTTGCCCTCTCAACTAATGGCGGCAGCAGCTTTTCTGTAACGCTTGCTTCAGGGCTGGCCGGCACGGTGCGCAGCTTTGTGTTTACGGTGCCTTCCGGAGCCGCCACGACGACTGCCCGACTGCGAGTTACCGCGTTTGATGCGGTCAATAATGCTGGTTCGGATGCCAGCAACCAGAATTTCACCATTCAGGCACCCCAAACCGGGACTGAACTCAAAGTTGATGACGGTACACTCGAAACCGGGCTGGTTCAAAGCAACATGATTGTCGTCAACCGGCTGACGCCAGGCAGTTATCCAGCGAAGCTTGACCGGATTCGGATCCGTTTTGCCCGGTTTTCTGGTCAGCCAAACCCAGTTGGCCGAACCGTCAGACTATTGGTGTTCACCAATCCAACGGGTGCCGCCCAGCCGCCCAGCAACCCGACCTTCCTGGTCAACCAGCAAATCACGATTCCGCAAACCGCTTCGTTTGCTGACTTTGTGTTGACCAATGGTCCAACCATCAATGCGGGTGACTTTTTTGTTGGCTACCAGTTGCCGAATCCAGCCGCCGGCGTCGGGTTTACCCTTGATACCAGCAGCGCCTCTCAGCAACGAACTTTTGTTTCAACCAATAATGCCGTTTCCTTTAGCCAGCTTGTGATCAGTGGAAATCGCCGACCAAATGCGTTGATTCGCGCCTTGATATCTGCCGGGAGCACGTCTGGCGGCAATACAATTCCACCTTCAGCCGTTGTACTGTCCCCATCTGAAAATGAAGTTGTGACCGCTGGCGTTCCATTTACCATTCGTTGGGTCTCAAGTGATGATTCCGGTCTGAGCTATCACGATGTTGAGCTTTCAACCGATGGTGGTCAGTCATTTACGGCTCAAATTGCCACTGGCGTGGATGGTTCGGTCCAGGATTATGGCTGGTTTACCTCCCGCAAAGAGTCAACCCGTGCTGTGATCCGGGTGACGGCGGTTGATGCTGATGGGAACATTTCAAGTGCCACCAGCGGCGTCTTTACCATTGCCGGCAACAATGATTTTGCCGTTGATTTTGACTCCCCTGAACTGATCGGTTTCCGTGGTGAAAAAGGAACACTGGTGGTCAACATTGATCGAACTGGTGGGTTTTCTGGACCGGTGACCGTAACCGCGCCTGATACCAAAGCCCTCAAGATCAAATTGTCCCCAGCTTCCCAAACGACCACCGGCGCAACTGTTTCGTTTACCTATAAGATCAAGAAAACCGCTGTCCTTGGCGCCCAGCAACTGACCTTTACTGGAAAAGACGCTGAAGGCCGTACCCGCACCAACACGGTGACGTGGTTTATTCAGGAGAACTGAGCGAGTGAAATAGTACAGGAGCGTGAATCATGAGTAGCGAGTCGTCAGACGGAAGCTTACTCAAGGTAAATGATAAACGCTGGAGTGAGTGAACCCCTGACGACCGACGACTGACGACAAACTGGTTTAATTCACAGATGCTGCCTGGTTCCAGCCAATAAAATTGTGTTGGAACCAGGCTTTTTCTTTGAAAGATTTGTAATTGGCCGTCAGAATAATAGCCGTCAGTCGTCAGTTGTCAGTCATCAGTAGTTCACTAAGTTCATTGATTTGAATTATTTAACTATGTGGTCATCAAGATTTTCATTCCCAAATGGTAAGATCTGCCTTCAGGGAACAATTCCAGGCTTTTGTGTTTCGATGTTCCTGGAGTCTACGATTTTATCTTGTTCTATAGAATAGATTTAGTTTCTACATTCTTCAGTCGGTTATTTCTCATAGTTCATAAGCGGAGGCTTTGTTGACGATGACATATCAGCGACTCTTGCTGTTAAGCAATTCAAAAACCGAAGGATTCGGCTATTTGGATCACGCTGAAACCGTTTTGCAGGATTTTCTTGGGGATCGAGTCCAAACCGTGCTATTTGTTCCATTTGCTGGAGTTCGGATATCTTATGCCGAATATGCCCAGATGGTCGGCGAGCGATTTGGACAGATGGGATATCAGGTCATTTCATTGCACGAGCTTGAGGATCCGATTCAGGCGGTGACCCAGGCTCAGGCAATTGCTGTGGGTGGTGGAAATACCTTTCACCTGTTGCATTCTTTGTATCGGGCCAATGTCCTGGATGCCATTTGCCAGCGGGTTTCTGATGGAATGCCCTATATTGGCTGGAGTGCCGGGTCAAATGTTGCCTGTCCAACCATCAAAACCACCAATGATATGCCGATTATTGAACCCCCTAGCTTTGCCGCGCTGGGATTGGTGCCATTTCAAATCAATCCGCATTACCTTGATGCCCATCCCGAGGGACATCACGGGGAAACCCGCGAAGAGCGCATCACCGAGTTTCTGGTGGTCAACCCTTCCGCCACGGTCGTTGGGCTTCGTGAAGGCACCTGGCTTCGCCGTGAAGGACCAACCCTTGAACTGGGCGGTGCCAAACCGGCTCGGGTTTTCCGATATGGGACGCCTCCGGTTGAGCACAACCCTGGCGCAGACCTGAATTTTTTGATCAAAGGGTAAACTGACCTGATTAAGGACAATATTTTGATAGTCATCCCAGCCGGAGATTTCCTATTGTACCCGGTTTTGATTCTTTTTTGGTTTGAACCGGAGATTCTGACAACGACGAAAACTGCCTATGCGATACATTGACGGGATTGCTATTTTGCGCCCAGGCGACCGGTTTCCGGATCCAAACCGGGGACCGGCGGATCGTCCGGTTGCAATTGGCATCGAATTGACGCCCGCACTGATGTTAAAAGGGTATGCGTGTGGAATCTTTCCCTGGTCCGTCAGCCCGGTTACCTGGTGGTCACCAGATCCAAGGGCCATTTTTGAGCTGGATGGCCTCTATATTTCCCGCCGATTTGCCCGTACGATCCGCAATCATCAATTTCAAATCCGCTTTGATACTGCGTTTCATCAGGTCATTACTGAATGTGCCAGGCCACGGTCGGAACAAAATGGTGTCTGGATTACTGATGAATTTGTTGATGCGTACATGCAGCTTTTTCGGGCGGGATATGCCCACTGTGTTGAGTGCTGGCAGGGAGATGAACTGGTTGGGGGAATTTTTGGTGTGGCGGTTGGTGGGTTTTTTGCTGGTGAGTCAATGTTTCACCGGGTTCCGGATGCTTCAAAAATCGCACTCTATTTTTTAACGCAACGCCTGCGGGAATGTGGCTTCAAGCTGTTTGATATTCAGGTCATCACCGATCACACCCACCGTATGGGCGCGGTCGAAATATCACGCTCTGAATATCTGTCGCGTCTGCGCGAAGCCATCAATCACACGCCACGACCCTTTTTGAATGAAGAATGAAAAAAGTGGTTAGTGGTTAGAAATCAATACTTTCGAAGAAGAACCACTAACCACTAACCACTAACCACTAACCACTAACCACTAACCACTAACCACTAACCACTAACCACTAACCACTAACCACTAACCACTAACCTAACCACTAACCACTAACCACTAACCACTAACCACTCAATGATTTCTTCATTTTCAAGTCTTCATTCAGTTGCGTGCGTGATGTAATAGCGTACAAAGTGCCAGCGGGATTCGCTACCGGCTTCTGACGATCCGTCCCCAAACGCCAGCCACCGGCGAACCGCACGGGGTTCACTCCCTTTAGCCCGTGAGCGAACCCAGAACCGGTTGATTCCATTCAGACACATTTTTCCATCAACCAGCACCAGGATATTTTTCCCCTCCATGATAATGGTATAGGTATGGGGTTCGGACATGGTATTGCAGCTAAACTGCAAATCAGTGGCCCGAAGCAAGCTGATGCCTTCCGGTTGGATCAGCAAGGCGTCCGCGTGCTGATCATTTTCAACCCAGATGGCACAGCCGGTGTGCCCACGGTCCCCAACATAGCTGAGGAGTTGCATGCGGACTTCAACCACCACTTTTTTATCCGAGACCGCTTCCCACGGGTGAAAGAAAAAGGCACTGGCTTTCAAGTCCTGGCAGGTATTGACATACATCGCTCCATCCGGCTCGGTGCGAATGATCATTTGCCCGGTCAATTCCATGCCCCAGCCAAACATTTGGGTTGCCTGACGCTGGCGTGGCCCTGACGGAGGCGCTGGGGACGGTACTGGGGCCACCACGGGAACTGGGAGAGAGGGGGTACTGGTTTCACTGGTTGGCTGAGTGGCATTGACTGGTGGAAGCGGCGTCGCAACCAGGGTGGGCGGCGGTACTGGCGGTGGTGTGGTGGGTTCCGGAGTGACTGGGGTGACCGGCGGCACCCGTTCTTTAATGTTTTGGACATGTCCGGAAGGTGCTTTGCTCAGGCTGACAACTGGCGATTGAGTACTCTCCGCACGTTTTTCCTGCCGTTCCATCCGCTCCGCCAGATCCCGGACTGATCGGGGCACCGCATCCGAGGTAAATGAAGGAACCTCCTGGCTCATCACCAGCACGGGGGGGGCCTCGCTGAGTTCGGGCGGGGCATCCCAGGTTGGAAAACTGTTTCCGGAAGACGCGGGGATGGGTTCATCTGGAAGCGCCATCAATCGGGGACTGGTTGGCCTGATGGGGACCGGGGTGACGTCACTGATCCGCGGTTGATGGGGGCCAGATTCAAGACGATTGGCTTCAGCCGTCGCGGTCGGCTCCACCGCAACCACGGCCAGTGGCCCAGGGAGGCGGGAGGCAGGTGCGGTGGCGGTGGTTCTGATTTTGACAATGCGATGTGAGACCGAATCAGCCACAAAAAGGTCACCGTTTGGGGCAATGCAAATCCCCCTGGGCCCGCTGAGTTCGGCCTCCGTACCACGTCCATTGCGTTTTCCCTGCTTGGTTCCGCCGATCAGGCTGGCGGTAACACCCATCCGGTCCGAATTTGGATCCAGACGCAAAATGCGATGGTTATTAGTATCTGAGACGTAAACCACACCCGTCAGATCAACCACGATTCCGCTTGGAAAATTCAGAAATTTCAATGATGGGCCACCCCAGAGGGTGGTCACGGTACCATCTGGTGTCACGCGACGAATGGCATGATTGGCGGCATCGGCAACATAGCAGTTATCTTCGGTATCGAGCGCAATGGCATAGGGCCAGCCAAATGCAGCTTCCGTACCGCGTCCATCCCGGAAGCCACGGTCGCTGCCAGCCAGTGTGGTCACGGTTCCATCGGGATCAATACAGCGAATGACCGTTCCATCGGCTACATAGATTTTCCCGGTCGAACTCACCGCAATGCCTTTCGGGCCTTCAAATTGGGCTGAACGGCCCTGCCCGTCGCGTGACCCCTGGGTGCCGTTGCCCGCCAGCGTTCGCACTTCGCCTTTGGGGGTCACCTGGCGGATACAGTAATTCAGGTGGTCCGTGACATACAACGCACCATCTGAACCAACGGCCAGGTCAAGCGGTCCTTTGAAACAAGCTCGTGTTCCGGCATCATCGCGCAATCCACTTTCCAGGCTCCCCGCCAGCGTTAAGACGGTTCCTTCAGAGGTTACGCCGCGAATGCAGTGATTAAAATGGTCAGCGACATACACCGTACCCGCAGCATCAACACAGACCCCCATTGGACAGTTAAACCGAACGGATTCGCCGCTGCCGTCCCGAAATCCCACTTCGCTCCCAGCCAGGGTGAAAAAAGTATATTCCTGTGGCTCCCGACTGATTGGAACCTGAAACTCGGTGAGGTGGAGCGGAGGGAGCCCGCTGGAGGGAGTGAGGGGAACCTGATACCCGCCGGAGAGAAAAGCATTATTCGGGGGCGTCACCGTCCGGCCCAGGGTGCCAACAGGTGCCGTGATTTCAACTGGCGGCTCGGTGGACGGGCCAGTCATGGTATGCGGAAACCTGATGGACCGAATCACATGCATATCCCGGTCGGTCACAAACAGCATACTCTTTGCCAGTGCCAGCCCGGTGGGCGACCAGAATTCAGCGCACCCTTCACTCTGTCCGCCTAATCCATCATGATTGCCTTGCCGACCATTGCCAGCCAGAATCGCCACACTTCCATCCGGAAACATGCATTTAATGGCGTAATCCTCGGCATCTGCGATATAGAGTGTGCCATCGGGGAGAGCCAGAATGGAAACCGGCTCAAGGATGAGCGACCCAACCTGGGCCGCGGGGCCGGTTGGAAGCGTCGTGACCAATCCATCGCGGGTGATTTTGCGAATGACGCCGTTTCCAACGTCCGCGACATAAATGTTGCCAGCCCCATCCAGGGAAATACTACCCAGTGTTTCAAACCGTGCTTTGTGGATCGGGCCATCCTGATAGCCAGCTTCATTTCCGGCAATGGTCTGGACTTTTCCATCAGGGGTGATGCGTCGGATCCGGACGCCATCCGCCACAAAAATATTGCCATTGGAGTCGGCTGCCACGGCCCGAGGCGCGTCAAATTCGGCCTGCTGGCTCATCCCATCGCTCAGGCCACGATTTCCACTGCCGACAAAGGTTTTCACCATGCCGTTGAGCGTTACCCGGCGGATGCGCAGGTTATGCAGGTCGGCGACATAGAGATACCCATTGGCATACACAATACCGCGCGGCCCATTAAACATGGCCAGTGACCCTGGTTCATCCCGGAAGCCGGCGGTGCTTCCAGCCAGTGTGGTGGTAATGCCTTCCGGCGAAATCCGGCGAATGCGATGGTTTCCAAAATCAGCCACATACAGATTGCCCTGGGGGTCGGCGGTAATGCCGTTGGGGCGTTGAAACGAAGCCAGTGCCGCCGGGCCATCTCGAAATCCGGCGCCGCCGCCAGTCAGGGTGCCGACGATATAAGAGGATGGGTCAACCGTGTTTGCCGCAGCTTCAGGTTGATTGGTGAATTCCTCGGCGTCCTCGACGTCATCATCATCATCATCGCCCAGCATGGCATCAGCCAGGAGTTTGGTTGAGACAAGCGAGGAGAGTTCCTGTTTTCCAATCGGAGCGGGTCTGGGCATTTCGCCGCCGCTGATGGGTTGTGCCGGTTGTGATAGTGCTGGGAGTTGATCCACTGTTTCCGACAACGGAGCCGCCGCACCAAAATTTCCCGATGGCGATGAAATCAACGCGCGGGTGTCGGAATCCTCCATTCGTGGTGGGAGCGGGGTTGAAATCCCCCGTGGCGGCACCAGGAAGATGGTTGGGGCGTTCCGCATTTCTTCCGTGAAGTCAATCGGCGTGGTTTGGGCGGCGGGCAAGGTTCGCATTTTGAGCCATGGGTTTCTTTCCAGGGCCAGACTATCCAGGATTTGGTGAATAACATCCCCGGCGGGTTCGAGGAGTGTCACCGGACACACCACACCCAGGCAGGCCCGGGCATAGCCGGTTCCTTGCAGGCAGCGCACCGCCACGAGTCGTGATTCAAATGGGTCGCCTTCGCGGATAAACAGGGCCCGGGCAGTCAGGCCGTGAATCTCACCGAGTTGGGTTCGTTCGCCGTTGATTTCTTCGGGGGCTTCGTCGTGGAGTTTAGCCAGGAGGTGAAGTGGGGACAGATTGGTTGATGGAAGCTGGTTTCGGTCTGGAAAGAGTTCCACACCAAAATACACACGCATCAGGCTCGGCCCGCATACGGCGATTTCAAAACCGGGCTGACGTTCAAGTCGCCAGGCAGCAGGATAGTCAAAGGAAAAGCCGTTTGATTCGAAAGTGGCATAAGCAAGCATGGAACCCTCGTGGCTGGTAAGAGGCGATCAGCACTGGCCTGGAAGCCGTTTGAAAACGCCAGGCGCGATGGCTCGCCCTTATCCGGTTTGTTCTTTTTTTTCAATGATTTCCAGTTGAATCAGGGTACTTTCGATGGTATAGTCTGGCGGCGGTTGGGAGGTGAATCACCGAACACTCAGGGCTGAATGAATCCCCCCACCATGTGCGGAAAATTCAAGTCCGAAAATGGTGTGTGGCATGGTGGTTTAAAATTTTGCCGGCTCAAATGTGCCGCTGTTTTTTTTCCTTTTCCAACACAGAGCACTTTCTTTTTCTATCACAATGTAATAAAATATTAAACCTGGTGGCAAATCACCCCGTATGATGCGCCACCATCAACCTTAGCATTATTCGAGAGCAAACGCCAAACTCTGTAACCTTAACTTTTAGAACCCGTTAGGAAAAAACCATGGCAGACGAAAAAGTTGAAAAAAATCGAGCACTAGACGCCGCGATTGCGGGATTGGAAAAACAATTTGGCAAAGGCGTGATTATGCGCCTTGGGGATCGCAAAGTGGTTGAGATCGCCGCGATTTCAACGACCTGTTTAAGCCTGGATGCCGCCATTGGCATTGGCGGACTTCCTCGTGGTCGAATCGTGGAAATTTATGGACCAGAATCGGGCGGAAAAACAACGCTCGCACTCCATGTCGCAGCCGAAGCCCAGCGACAGGGCGGAACCGTGGCCTATATTGATGCCGAGCATGCCATGGATCCAGCTTATGCCAATCGATTGGGGGTTGATACCGCCAACATTTTTATTTCTCAGCCCGATTCGGGTGAACAGGCGCTGGAAATTGCCGAAGCCCTGGTTCGTTCAGGGGCCGTTGATTTACTGGTGATTGACTCGGTGGCGGCACTGGTACCGCGAGCTGAGTTGGACGGTGATATGGGAGATTCCCTGCCTGGATTGCAGGCCCGTTTGATGTCACAGGCATTGCGCAAACTCACGGCGATAGCCTCAAAAACCAATACCTGTCTGATCTTTATCAACCAGATCCGGGAAAAGATCGGCGTGATGTTTGGTTCCCCCGAAACCACCACTGGCGGGCGGGCCCTAAAATTTTATGCCTCCGTCCGGCTTGATATTCGCCGAACCACGCAAATTAAAGATGGTGAAAATATCATTGGTGGTCGGACCAGGGTGAAAGTCGCCAAAAACAAGATGGCGCCGCCGTTTAAAGATGCCGAGTTTGACATTATTTACGGTCACGGGATTTCCCGTGAAGGCGACATTTTGGATCTTGGCGTGGAACACAAACTGATTGACAAGAGCGGCTCCTGGTTTTCCTACAAGGGCGAACGCCTGGGGCAGGGCCGTGAAAATGCCAAATCAGCCCTGGCTGCCAGTCCCGAGATGCTCAACAAGCTTGATCACGAACTGCGAATCATTTTGGGATTGATTCCAGCCGATCCGGCTGCCCCACCGGCACCTGAAAAACCGGTTGAGGCGGCACCAACCACCAAAGCCGGCAAAGTCAAAAACATAGAGGCGGCATTGGGAATTAAATCAGCCGAACCGGCACCTGGTGCCAAAGCGACTGACTCTGCCCCTGGTGCCAAGGTAACTGAACCGGCTCCAACCCCAGCCACCGGTAAAGCCGCGGAAGTCTAAATACAGCGGGCTGAAGAAGACGGGCTGAGAAATCCAGGGCTTGGGGCTGAGGGCTGAGGGCTGAAGACATCAGGGATTTCAAATCTTATCCTTATATCTTCAGCCCCGAGCCCTCAGCCCTCAACCGTGTGTTCAAGAAAAATACGCATCTATGCCAGCCGCCAGATACCGCCACCTGGCTTCAATTTGTGGCGGATTCGGAACGCGGGCAGCCCCAATCGTTTTGTTGGTGTCCAGCAGGATGGGGTGGCCGCCGTGAAGCACATAGTCAAACTTTCCATAATCGAACTTTAACTTGTGTCGCAGCTCAACGATTTCAGCATGCGGCTCAATGATTTCCCTGAACACTTGAGTCCGACCATTGACAATCGGAGATGTGGCGCCGAGACGCACGGCATTGGTTCGATCTCCCAAAAATCGGAGATACCGGACAAAGAACAGATCGTCTTCCATCTCTGGAAGGAACTTCTCGACGATAAAATTTTGGGATGTGAGAAATACCTCAGGCACTTCGCGCAGGGTGTCATACACCTGATAGTCATGAGGTGTTTCAAAGCGAGGCAGGTGACTTTCGGCTTCAGATCGGAATCTGGATGTGATCCACTTTAAAATACCAGACCTGGAATCTGTCCGGGAGCAGGGCACCATTTGTTCAGGACGACCCGCATAGTTCAAGTCTGTTTTGACAATTACTTTTCCCTCGTAAGCATCACCTGGTTGAACCAGATTCTGGCTGAATGTTGATTTTCGGATGTCCTTGACATTGCCATTCAGAACAATCGGATACTGCTGTGCAAAGTGAAGGTACTCATCAGGAACGACTGAAAGATCAACGTGAACCAGAATCAGATCTGCGGGATAATATTGCCTGACTCCAAAAATGAAAATGACCTCATAGTCTGCCTCTCGCCAGTACTCAGCCAACGAAGTAATGACATAGTACTCAACCTGGGAGCGATCTTTTTCGTGAAAAAGGATGGCGATCTTCTTTTTCATGGAGCTTCCCTAAACTCGTACCTGATGCTAAACGAGTCGTTTCTCTGGCGGGGCAAACGGGCATTTCTCGGAAAAATGCCCAACCCGATCTTGAACATTTTCAAATCTCGCTTTAGTGATGTTTCCCGTCAACCTTACCAGGACTTCGTCCAACGGATTGAGTGTATTGTTACCGGTATTAGAAATCGGAGGCTGTTCTTTGTCCTGGAGTGCCCGGCCTAAATGTCGGGCTTCGGCCAGTGGGCGGAGGGCATCGGTGGCCCGGGCAACATCTCTGAGTTTTTTTACCGCTTCAATGCCATCGTGGGCACCTGCCAGTGATTTTGTTCCCCCTCCACCGACTGCATTGCGGGGTAAATGCAGATGGTAGTGTCGCCACTGGTCAAGCCGGGTTTGCAAGGTCAACAACTCACTGACCATCAGGTGAGTTAGAAAGTGTCGGTCATCATCCAGTTTGTGTTCATCTATCAACCGGATAATTTGAATCAAGTTCTCTTCGCCAAAGCACGCCTGACCTGACCGTTGTATGTGCTCCAGAAACGTCGTGCCAAGCTGCCGGTACAAATCTCGAAAGAAGTGATAGTGCAGGGTGACGGAATGGCTGCCGCTGGTTACGCCTAGATTTTCCCGGAATTTGTGGTAATCAGACGGCGTCAAATTCTGGGCAATTGGATCAATCGAACCAACCAGGACTGACATCAGAATATTGGCTGACCTCAAATACAGGGAGGCTTTATTGAGCGACCCATCGCGGATTGAACGGATGGCATATTCGATATGGTCGTTGAGTTCAGCGGTGATGATTTCAGGAACCTGGTGTAAGCCTCGAAATTGAGTGAAAAAGGTGTCTCCGTTGAGTTTTCGCCCCAGGACCGCCTCACGAATATATGAAGATCCGACAAATGTGTCGTAACTGGTGATTTCTTGCTGGACGCCAATCTCATAAAGACTGGTTTTCCAATAGCTTACTTCGTGCGCGTAGATTTTGAGCGATTGAATTATTCGAGAGAGCGGAACATCAACCGAGGAATCAGCAATTGCCTGGGTCACCTGAACGGGATGTTCCTCGATAAAACGAAGAAAAACCTGATTCAAATCGAGCAAAGCCTGGGAGTGTGCTTGAAACGCAGGTGAATCCTCGATTCGTAGCCAGGACCTGTCCCCTGAGGTCGTGCTGCCGCTGGCCAGCCGATAGGGTAAGATGCAGAGTTCTGAAAGGATTGACCCAAAGCCGCTTGCCCAGGCGAGCTTAACCACCGCGGTATGCAGATTCTCGTGCTGGATATCTTCGGCGGCTCTCGTTACCAGATCAGTCAAATTCAACAAAATGACTTCCACTGACTGAAAAACTGACCGGATACAACTCTCTGGTGACGCTTTTGGCAATGAATGATTATTTCTGGCAGCTTCAAGGAGAGGGATTGATTCCAGCTCGGAATATGTTTGAGCAATGACACCACGTTCGTTAAAACTCCACTGAGATTTTGTATCTTGTTCCATACCTTCCACCCAACCAATATCCTTCCAATCAATCGTTTAGAGATTTTTCTAAAATAACAAAACTCCAGGAGAAATCACAACTACTTGCCATTTCTGGCAGGCCGGCAGTCAAGGTCTTTTCACTTTTCCTCAAACTTGGAGTTGGCTTCGCTGAGCGGTCCGCAGTAGAGTGCCTTGTTCATCATTATCAATATAAAAAGGTACTCATTCAAAATGTATCAGGATTTAGCTCTGCTCGAACGGTTGCTGGTTGAATATGTCCTCGGTCCCGATGCTCTCGGCCAATATGACCAGGGAGACATTGCCAAACGGTTTCTGGAACCGGCGGCGACCGGACTGGTTCATCTTTCAACCCAGTTCACCACCCAGCGTCAGGAATTCACCAAAAGTTACTGGCATGAAACTGAGCGGCTGGCCTATTTGCTCTATTACCTGCCGGTGAATTTTGCCAAAGCCTACGCTGTACTGACCGAACTCAATCACCGACCCGAAGTTTTTTCGCCTTCATTTCTGGCTCAGAATCCGATTCGGATTCTGGACATTGGGTGCGGACCGGGAACGGCCACCCTGGCCACCCTGGCATTCTTGAGCCGTCTTGATCTGGAGGCACCGCTCAATATTGAAATTGGTCTCTATGATTCATCGGTGAGTGTCTTGCAGGACGCCCAGGCGCTGATTCGGCACATGGTCAAGCAATTGAACCAGGATCAGGAGCAAATGCAGGTCAAAGTCATTCCCCAGCTTGGGAAGGTGGCTGAACTCCAGAAGCTGAAAATCAAAGAGCCAGCGTCACTGATTTGGATCAACAATGTATTGAATGAAGCGATGTCGGCTGATCAATCTCCGGTTACCTGGCTGCAGCCTTTTCTTACCACCCACCTGGACACTCAGGGAACGTGCCTCATCATTGAACCAGCCTTGCGGGAAACAACCCGGAACTTGATGCAGGTTCGGGATGAATTACTGGCAGGTGCTCCTGAATTCAATGTATTTGCGCCCTGCACGGCTGAAGGGACTTGCCGGATGCTGCGCGATGGCCGCGAGCGCGACTGGTGCCATAGCGACGTCGCCTGGAAGCGCCCGCAACTGGTTCGGCAGCTTGATACCATGACTGGCCTCTGGAAGTCGGCGCTCAAATTTGCCTATCTGGCCCTGCGCCGTGATGGACTCCGACTCCACCAGGATCTGATGGCTGATACCGTCACGGTTGGGCGAGTGGTCAGTGATTTACTGAAGGAAAAGGGAAAAGAGAAAATTATTGCCTGTACGGCTGAGGAACTGGTGACGCTGGTCCGCCTCAAACGGGATCGAAGCAGCAAAAATCAGGTTTTCCATCGGCTGGAACGTGGACAACTGGTTTCTGCCCAGAACCTTCACCCAGGGAAACAGCCTCACGAGAGTCTGGTGCAGGCTGAATCAAGCCTCAAAGCTCAAGGACCGTTTCTGAAGAATGAGGTTAGTGGTTAGTGGTTAGTGGTTAGGGACTGTAAAAAATCAACTTCCCGTTTTCGTTTGGGAATCAGGCATTTGGATTGAGCATCCCGGAGGGCTGCCGTTCGGATAGCCGGTGGTTGCTCAGCTACAGTGAGCTACCACCGGGAACAGGTTCGTTCTCTCCAGTTCTCCCCGCTTCGCCCGCGCCCCTGCGGGGCGCGGGCGAAGCGGGGGAGCAACAAGAGGTGGCCTTTGGATCCGGTGGTAGGCCCAAAGCGGCCAACCGACCGGCTATCCGAACGGCAACGCTTCGCGGTGCAAAACCAAAACCTGGACGTGGCAGAAGGCGCCCCAGGAACTTATTTTTTAACGCTCCCTTAGTGATTAGAAATCAATACTTTCCAAGAACCAAACCAAAAATTCGCTTCAAAGACCGCCGCCGATCTGTTCGGGACACAAATCGCAACCGGGAATCTCCCAGGTCAGGAATAACAAGGCAACTTCCCCGAAAGTGACTTCCACTCAATTCTTTTCGTTCTTTTTGTCCTTTGGTTCTGGCTCAATCAACCATCTGGATGACCAAAACCAAAGATCGGTACTTTGGGCAAACTTTAGGGAATGAAGAAAGTGGCTGGTGACTGGTTCTTCTGGTTGGTTTTATTTCATCCCTCATCCTTCATCTCTCATCCCTTGGTTTCAGCCCTGTGTCTGGTTGACGTCGGCTCGAATTGAGACGATAATTTTTGCATTCAACATTTGCAGAAAAGTTCAATTTTTGGGCTGTAGATGCGAGTCTCAGGCAGCCTTTGCACCGTGTGTCTGAATCATGCCACCGGTTTTTCGGGCTAAAGACTGGCGAACTGAGAGCTGAAAAGCACGGGCTGATTTTACTTTTCATTTCACCAGTTTACCTCAAACCCAATCGGTCCCAGCCCGATTTCTTCAGCCCCAAAAGGCTTTAACCATCGCACATTATCCGTTGAAAAGGTCATTCACAATTCTGATTTTGGTGACAAACGCCAATTGTTTGACTTCACTGTCCAATTTTTCGGACAGCGGAAAAGAGGTGGTCAGTTATGGAACACAAAGAAACAGAGAAGAAACCCAGCATCACCGAACTGTTGCAGGCTCACCGTCGCGAACGCGAGTCACTGCACTGGGAAGGAACGTTTCGCGAGTACTTTGAGATGGTGGTGCAAAATCCAAAGCTTTCGCAATTGGCTCACGCCCGGATTTGCGAGATGATCCTGTCTGCGGGGGTCACGAAACTCAACGAAGGCACCCGCGACGAAGTTACCCGCTATAACTTCTTTAGCGAAGAACTCTATGGCATTGACGAAGCGATTGAGCAACTGGTCGAGTATTTCAAATCGGCAGCCCAGCGGCTCGAAGTCCGCAAGCGCATTCTGTTGCTGATGGGCCCGGTCGGCGGGGGCAAATCAACGATTGTGACGCTGCTCAAACGCGGTCTGGAAAAGTGGACGCACACCGAACATGGCGCCGTCTATGCCATTAAAGGCTGCCCGATGCATGGCGACCCACTACACCTGGTTCCAGCCGACCTTCGGAAAGTCATTGACAAACATTATGGCATCTACATTGAAGGCGAACTCAGCCCCCAGGCCCGCTATGACCTGGAGCACACCTACGGTGGGAAACACGAAGATGTGCTGATCGAACGCATTGTCTATTCTGAAAAGGACCGGATTGGGATTGGGACCTTTGCTCCGTCGGACCCGAAATGTGTGGTGGGCAACACGATTTTGCTCACTGATCAAGGCATGTTCCGATTTGACGAACTCCAATCCCGGCTTCAAGCCGAAGAAGACGAATTTGTACCCTTTAACCTGACGGTCAATGGCCGGGCTGGTCGTGAAACCACGTCGCATTTCTACAATGGCGGCATCAAACCCACCCGAAAAATCAAAACCCGACTTGGCTTTGAACTCGAAGGCTCGCTGGTCCATCCAGTGCTGGTATTGAAGGACGGAGAGGCTCGCTGGACCAAACTGGCTGATCTGAACGTCGGGGATTGTGTCGCCTTACAGCGTGGCCAGCAGATGTTTGGTTCGACCACGACGCTCCCGGTTTTTGAGTACACCGGACCATCCAGTCGTGGCCAGAACAAGAATTTAACCCTGCCGACTGAACTGACCTCCGATCTCGCGCGCTTGCTGGGCTACATCGTGGCTGAAGGATCACTGACCGACACGGCGCTCTGGATTACCAACGCCACGCCGTGTGTCCTTGATGACATCCGTGATATTTGCCGGCAGCTCTTTTCGGTGGAACCAAAGACCTACACCAAAGCTGGTACACCAGCGGTTTCGCTTTCAATTTCTTCGGTCAAGCTGGTGCACTGGCTTGAAACCGTGTGTGGCATCACTCGCGGGGCAGCCAGCAAGCGGACGCCGCAGATTATTTCAAGTGCGCCGAAAGAGCTGATGCTGGCGTTTTTCGAAGGTCTTTTCTGGGGTGACGGCACCATCAGCGCCCGTGGCCGACTGGGCAGCAACCGCTTTAAAATTGCAACGGCATCTCGTGAGCTGGCGACCCAATTGCAAGTGGCCCTGTTGAATATGGGCATTGTGGCGGCAGTCCATGAAGAGCACATCAAAGGCAAGTTCACTGCTTACTCCGTGATTGTCACCGGAGACGCTGTGGTTGACCTGATTGAGTTAATTCCATCACTTCGAGACAAATGCACCGATGACCCGTCACGGCTGGCGCTCAAGCGGGGACGGACCAATTTCAACGTCATTCCCGAAATGCACTCCGCCGTGCACGCCCTGATGCAGGAAGCCCGCCGCCAGGGTCAATCACTGTCAACCTTCCGGCGCTATGCCACGACAGCCGCCTGGGGACGGAACCTGACGCCACAGTCCTTAACCCGGCTGATTGAAGAATCTGAATGGTTGCTGGGCGACGCCTCCCCAGCCCTGGAGCTTTTGCGCGAGCGGCGGGATGAAAACCTGCTCTGGCTCGAAGTGCAAAGCATTACCGAAGGTCACGCCCACGTCTATGACCTGACCGTTCCCGGAACGCATTCCTTCTGTGCCAACGGCTTTATCAACCACAACAGCCAGGACATTTCTGAATTGACCGGCTCCATTGATCTTTCCTCCATCGGCGAAGTCGGTGTGGAAAGTGATCCCCGCGCATACCGATTCGACGGAGAACTTAACATTGCGAATCGGGGGATTATGGAGTTTATAGAAATGCTAAAGTGCGTCTGCTCAACAACTTATCTTAATACATCTCAAGGAATATGTCAAGTATCTGAATTACTTCCTTTTGGTGCTCGTAAACGACAAAATTCCCAACTGCGAGTTGATGTTCAAACTCGAAATGGGATTTGGAATACAACCCAGGTGATTAACAATGGTGAAGGGCCTTCCATCAAGATTCGAACGCGGAAAGGCTTTAAGCTTGAAGGTGCTCCAGAACACCGTATTTGGGTGCTTTCAGCACGTGGCCAGTTTGAATGGCGGGCTCTAAAAGACCTTGAATCAACAGACTTTGTGGCAATAAACCGAAAAGGGTATTGGACCACTGAATATCCTGAATTGGCTCCGTTTAAGTCACAATCAATAGGCAATCTCGCAAAGGTTTTGCCAGATAAAATTGATACCAGTTTGGCTCGATTGCTTGGTTACTTTGTGGCTGAGGGGTGTTATCTAAAGGGTACCGGGAGACGGGATAAAGGAATTTTGATTACAAATCAAAACCCTCAAGTTATTGCCGATTTAAAAGAAATCTTCGCCGCCTATGATCTAAAGGTTTGCTCAGATGAAAAAGGTCACCATGCTGTTTACAATGTAGGGTTAGCCGATTTATTCCATCAGTTTGGTTTTGATGGCCGCCGGGCACACGAAAAACACATCCCTCAAATCATCCGCCGCTCACCCAAAGAAATCATGTCGGCCTTTTTGCGGGCGTATTTTGACGGGGATGGTACGGCAACCACTTATGTTGCGTGCAATACCGCCTCCGAACAGCTTGCCGAACAGCTTCAAATTGTGTTGCTCAACTATGGAATCATCAGCAAGTGTCAGCGGCATTTTAATGAAAAATACCAGCGCACGTACTACATGATCCAGATTGACAGCGAAAACATCGCCATTTTCAATCGGGAAATCGGCTTTGGGATTGATTACAAACGCGAACTGGCTGAAAAGCTGGAAGCTGAAGACCACATTGCCCATCGCGACACGGTTCCAAATCTGCAGGTTCACTGGAGCCAGGTGCAACAGGAATTGCAGGTGGCGGCCAAAGCGGCGGTGGCAGCAGCCGGACTCGGGTATCGTGACCGGTTTGGCGCCCGGCAGTTGATCGGAGATATGAATTACGAGCAGCTCTGGCGCTTTGCAAAGGGCAAGTCCGCTCCGTCATATCAAATCGCCAAAACCATTGCCGAAGTGGCCAGCGAGCACGTGGCCGTTCCCGAACCGATTTTTTCCGCGCTCGAATCCCAGTATTTCTTTGATGAAGTTGAAGAAAAGACCGAAGGCCGGTGCGATTTGTGGGATTTCCACGTCCCCGAAGAGCATTCGTATGTCGGCAACGGCTTTGTCAATCACAACTGCGACGAGAAATTTCTGTATTCATTGCTGACGCTGTCACAGGAGCAATCAATTAAGACGGGCCGTTACGCGATGATTTACGCCGATGAGGTCATCGTCTCGCACACCAACGAAAACGAATACCAGTCATTTGTCGGCAACAAGAAGAACGAGGCCCTCCAGGATCGCATCATCATGATCCGCGTGCCCTATAACCTGAAGGTTTCCGAAGAAGAGCGGATCTATAAAAAGCTCCTGCAGCAGAGCGAACTCCGCCAGGTCCATATTGCTCCGTACACGTTGCACGTCGCGGCAATTTTTGCCGTTTTGACCCGGCTTGAACCACCCAAACGCGCCAACGTGGACATTCTGAAGAAAATGAAGCTCTATGACGGTGAAGACGTCGAAGGCTTTAAGAGCAAGGATGTCAAAGAGTTAAAGGCAGAAACGGTGCGGGAGGGAATGTTTGGGATTTCCCCACGCTACATCATCAACCGGCTCTCAAATGCGTTGATCAAGGAAGGACGCAAGTACATCACGGCGATTGATGCCCTGCGGGCCATCCGCGACGGGTTTGATCAGCACACGGGCATCAATGCTGAAGAGCGCGAACGGTATTTGAACCTCATCACCATGGCGCGCAAGGAATATGACGAAATCGCCAAGCTCGAAGTCCAGCGAGCATTTGTCTATTCGTTTGAAGAAATGGCCAAGAGCATTTGTGACAACTATCTGGACAACGTCGAAGCCTACTGCAATAAGGAAAAGATCAAAGACGCCCTGACTGAAGAGGAGCTTGAGCCAGATGAAAAACTGATGCGCTCGATTGAAGAGCAAATCGGGATTTCAGAAAACGCCAAGAACACCTTCCGTCAGGAAATCCTGATTCGCATTTCGACCTATGCCCGCAAAGGCAAACGGTTTGAATACAATTCACACGAACGGCTCAAAGAAGCCATTGAGAAGAAAATCTTTTCCGACCTCAAAGATGTGGTCAAGATCACGACTTCGGCCAAATCACCCGATCCGGATCAACTCCGGCGGATTAACGAAGTGATTGACCGGCTGGTCCGTGAGCATGGCTACACGACGGAAAGCGCCAACGATTTGCTCAACTATGTTGGCACATTGCTGTCGCGGTAGGGGCACGTCATCGAGAAAGCAAAAACTGATTTGGGTGCGGCTACTTTGAGTTAAGATCAAGCGGCGGCGGCAAGTTCCATCTTTGTAACAGGTTGTGAAGAAGATGATCCATACAATCGTTGATGTAGTTGTCGGCGGTAAAAGGCCCAAAAAGCTGGCCAATCGTGGTTGAG
>JACQXX010000011.1 GCA_016208495.1 Acidobacteriota bacterium
CCAGGGCTTCCTGAGTAGCCAGCATCGTGCCTCGAACCGCATACCGCATGGATTTGAGAATTTTCGAATCCAAAACCATCGCCGGAATGGCCGACACAAACGGCAATTCCAGCGCCCGGGCAATGTAGATTGAGCTTTCCAGTTCGTGCAGATAGTCGTGGGTATGAACCAGCAGGAGTTCTTCACGGCTGACTTCTCGATCAACCGAATGGGTAATGCCTTCAAGTTGATTCCCAAAAATGGATTTGAGTTCGTCCCAGACCCGTCCGTATTTGCACGAATCAAACGGGTGCAGCTTTTCCATCCCAAACAGGCGGATGTCATAGTGCTCGGAAAAGACCAGCCGTGGTTTCAAGGTAGTCATTTTGTTCAAGGCCGATTGCAATAGACAGATTTTTCGCCGGCGGCGGCGATTCGAACAGTCTCACCTGGGAGTTTGGCTTTGAGGGCGTCAAATGTAGCATCATGCGTGAAAAGAAACACGCGTTTTTCACTCTGCCAGAGCGTCACAAAATCAGGCGTCTCCAGGAAAACTTTGGGGGCATCAGGATAGTGGGAGCCAAACTCCAGCCCGGTCATGCGTCCATTGAGCAAGAGCACCTTTTCCGGCAGGTAAAAGCCGATGCTGGAGCCGCCCTGGTATTCACCGTTGATGACCACGACATCGCCCGGTTTCATCCGCTGCTTGATCGCCAGGGCCAGTTGTTTGGATGACAAATAGGGGTCGAAAAAGCCCAGCGCCGAATGGGCAAAATACAAAAACACCGCCACGGTTACCGCAGTAGCCACTGTTGCCCCAAGGTGTTTGCGCAGTAAGCGCAGGCCAAACGCCAGTGAAAACCCAATCCCCAGCGTCAGTGCGGCTCCGAGGGCTGGATTCCGAAGTACGGCAAAGGCTTCGACGGTCAAATCCGACATATGCCCCAGTGCCAACCGGTAATTTTCAGGGTTGCTCGTCAGCACTTTGGAAATATCACTGGCTGCTGGAACACCCCACGACAACCAGAGAAAATAGCCAAGCACGCTGGCAATCACGACACCGAGCAGGGCCAGAAACGTCTGTCCGCCGAGCACCCACTTGCTGTGCTCATATTCGCCTTTGGCCAGTCCCGCGCCGGCCAGCAAGGCCAGCGCCGGAAAACATGGAAACGTGTAGTACTCTTGGCGAGTGGAAAACGAGAAAAAGCCAACCACCACCAGAAACCAGATCCAGGCAAAGAGACGCAATTGTTCGCTCCGACGGGTTGAAAAGACCATCTCCGGCAGGTTGCGGGCCGCGAGCGGCAAAAAGACGCTAAACGGAAAGATCCAGACCAGATGCAGCGCCCAAAAGGAAAACAACGGCACGGTGTCATAATCCACCGGGTAGCGTTTTCCCAAATACCGCAAAAAGTGTTCGTTGACGAAATAAAACCAGAAAAAACCGTGGCCGTTTGGGCCGCCTTCATTGGCCAGGCCCGCCAGAATATGCCAGGGTGATGCCAGCAGCAAAAACAGGAGAATTCCGGTCACTGGACGCATGGACCAGATGCGGGTAATGCCACCCGTCACCAGCACAAACAACGCCAGTGCCCCACAGGGAAAGACAATCCCGATCAGCCCTTTGGTCATCACGGCAGCGGCCATTCCGGCATAAAACACGTAATACCACGGCGAATCAACTTCTTCAAAATAGGCCCGTAAAAAGGCATAAAACGAGACCGTAATCCAGAAGCTTAAAATGACCTCCGGAATCATAATGCGGGTAAAGAGATAGACCCCAAGCCCGACGCAGACGGCCAATCCAGAATAGAATCCGGCGCGAACACCGCCCATCCACTGGCCAAACAGATACACCGCCAACACCAACGCCAGGGTGCCGAGCGCCAGCGGGAAGCGCGTCCCAAACTCAGTAAATCCAAAGACTTTGTATGAAGCCGCCACCATCCAGTACATCAATGGCGCTTTTTCAAGATAGCGGATGCCGTTGATATGGAGTGTGGTCCAGTCGTGGCGCTCGACAATTTCACGGGCAGCCTGGGCGTGAGCGGCATCGGCATCATCTTGCAGGGCCGGTGCCCAGGCGCTGCCGACATAAATCACCAGCGTCAACACCACCAGCGCAATGATGGCGTGAAACTGGTAGCGGCGTTCGTCATTTCGGTCGAGCAGGTCATCAGAATCAATTGCAGAATATCGGTTTGACATGTTGGCGATGAATGAGGGGGAAACTGAGTGTTTTGCAGGTTCAGAAAGCTAAATTTCCAGTAGGCTTACACATTTTTGCAAAAAAAGGTAGTATCAGCCCGCGCTGTTCCCAAAGATTCTCACTCGACAACTGAATCAGGATTTGGAGGATTTCATGCTTCACAAGCGGCAGTCCGCACCTGCGAGCACCCCTGCCTGGGATCGCCTTCGCCTCATCACCCGCCTCATTGCAGTTTTCGTCTTGTTGATTGTATGCGGGACAGTTCTTTCAATGGTTGAAATTTCTCGGTTCCATCCCTCAACTGCCCGTGCCCACTCAGCCCTTCACAATCGGGGGCTTCAAGAAAAAGCGCCTCCGACTCAGGCCACGACACCAACCCCAGAGGAAAAAGTTACGGAAAAGCTGCGTGCCAGCCGTCACCTGTTGAAACTGGAAAATGGAAAACTGACCGGTCCCGGCGCTGACCTTTTGATTCGAGAAGGCCGTGAAGCACAGTTTGTTTTTCTTGGCGAGGAGCATTTCATTGCTGAAGTTCCACGGTTTGCCCAGGCACTCTGGTCAGAGTTAACACCCGCCGGGTTTGAACACCTGGTCATCGAGGTTGGTCCTTACACCACGCAAACCCTTGAAGCGATTGTGAAAAAACCGGACTATGCCGACCAGTTGAAAGCCATTGAAGCCAACTCCGGACTGACGATTCCGTTCTACACCTTGCGCGAGGAAGCCGAATTTGTGGCGTCGGTGGTTCAATCCTCAAAATCGAAACTCCCGGTGCTTTGGGGACTGGATCAGGAAAATGCCTTTGCCGTGCCGGACCTGCTCGAACGCGTTTCAGCGCTTGCCAAAAGCGAGCCGGCGAAACAGGTGACCAAACGAGTACTCACCGAAGCCCAAACGGCAAACACCAAAGCCATTGCCGGGCGAAATCCTGGATTGCTGGCCATGATGCAAATGAAGCCGGAAACCTTTGGTGAGTTGCGCACCGCGCTTGCTTCCAAATCAAATGCCCAGGCTTTGGCGATGGTCAACGCGATTGAGGAGTCCAAAGCGATCTATGACCTTTATTTCCAGGGCCAAGGATACGAATCCAATCTCCGGCGCGAACAATATCTCAAGCTCAATTTCATCCAGGCGTTTCGCGAAACCCAGCGTCAGACCGGTCGTTCGCCGAAAGCCATGCTCAAGTTTGGCTTCAACCACGCGTACCGGGGGCGCAACTATGTGGACGTGCATGGCATCGGGAATTTTATAGCCGAAAAAGCCGCGGCTGAGGGAAAGAGCAGTCTCCATGTGATGATTATCGGTGGGGCGCAGACAAAGAATGCCGCATTCGATATCGGTCAGATGGCCTATGGTCTCGGTGACAACGACACCCTGCAGGCCACATGGTTTCAGCCGATTGCCTCAGTCATTGATGCCGACCAGTGGACGCTGGTGGATCTTCGCCCACTTCGTCCAATCCTGGCTGGCGGTAAAATCAAAGGGCTTCATCGGGATTTGGAGAAAGTGATTTGGGGATTCGACCTGGTGGTGGTGCTGTCCAAAAGTCAGCCGGCCACACCGCTGAGAAAGTCTTGATTGGGGTTTGGGGTTTAGGGTTCAGGGTTTGAAAAGGACGAAAAGGACGAAAAGGACGAAAAGGACGAAAATTAAAGGAGATGGTTTTGTTGGTGTGAACCACGTCCGCTTCGAAAACCCCGAACCCCGAACCCCGAACCCCGAACCCCGAACCCTGAACCCTGAACCCTGCTTTCCATTCACAAACTTATTCAAACTCAATTGGAGGAACTATGTTAAAAAGTTCAAAATTGCTCAGTGTTTTTTTTCTAATCGTGTTATTGTGCGTCCAATCGCTGGCTTCGCTGGCCTCGGGTCCATCCACCACCGCCATTGCCGGTGACAAGGAAACCGAACGAATCAATAATGCCGCCACCATGTTTGATGAAATTATGAAGGCGCCTGACAAAGGCGTTCCAGGCGATTTGCTTGAAAGCTGCGCGGCGTTGATTTTGATCCCTGGCGTCAAAAAAGGAGCCTTTATTTTTGGCGGTGAATACGGAAAAGGTTTGATGCTCGTCCGCAATCCGGATAAAAGCTGGAATATCCCAGGGTTTATCCGCATGGACGGTGGCAGCGTCGGATTTCAAATCGGCGGCCAGTCAATTGATGTCATCCTGGTGGTGAAAAACCGCAAGGGAATTGAAAAACTGACGAACAATAAGTTTAAACTTGGGGCTGATGCCTCAGTGGCTGGCGGCCCAGTTGGCCGTGATGCAAAAGCCAACACCGACGCGCAAATGCAGGCTCAGATTCTGTCTTATTCACGAACCCAGGGAGCTTTTGCCGGAGTCTCACTCGAAGGTGCCGCCTTACGACTTGACGACAATTCCAATAAAGCCGTCTATGGCCGGGCGCTCAAAGCCGATGATGTTCTCAATCCAAGCTCGCTCAAAGCTCCCGCTGCTGCCGACAATCTGTACAAGGTAATTAAAAAATACGCTAAGTAGGGAGGGCATCGCACGGCTTTGCGTGCGGTGTCCATTGTGGAAGTTGAGGCATGACCGAAGACCAGTTCACAACTTTGATTACCAGGCTTGAAGACCTCGCCCAGCGCAACCCGGTGCAATACAAACTCCGGGTGGCGCTGGTGGCGATGTTGGGATATGCCTACATGGTCCTGGTGTTGCTGGTGCTGGCAGCGCTGATCTTTTTGATTATGGGCTTGATCCCAACGCGCCGCTCAGGTGATCCCGCCGTCTATCTGGCCATCAAAATTGGGGTTGTGGTTTTTTTTCTGGCAACGGTCCTGATGCGGGCCATGTGGGTCAAAATCCCAACCCCCAATGGCATCAAACTAACCCGCGAGCAAGTACCAGGGCTATTTCAACTGGTTGATGAACTGTCAAAAAAGCTGCAAACCCCACGTATTCACTTCATTCTGATTGACATTGAATACAACGCCGCCATGGCCCAGGTCCCCAAATTTGGCCCAATTGGATGGTCAACCAATTATCTCATCCTCGGGCTTCCATTGTTACAAGTTCTATCCCCTGAACAACTTCGAGCCGTCGTGGCTCACGAACTGGGACATCTTTCCGGCAATCATGGCCGGTTTTCACGCTGGATTTACCATAGCCGCCAAACCTGGGGGCGATTGCTCAATCAGCTCAAATCGAGTCAGGATGAACTCACCACGGCTATTTTCGAAGCGTTTTTAAAATGGTACGGCCCATTTTTTAACGCGTACACGTTTGTCCTGGCCCGAATTCAGGAGTATGAAGCCGACCAGGCCGCGGCTGATTTTGCCGGGATCAGCTATGCGGCTGAGGCCCTGATTGAAACCGACATCAAAGCCGCGTTTCTGACAGAAGTCTACTGGCCAACCGTGTTTCAACAAGCCGAGACCGAACCGGAACCAGTGACCGGCGTCTATGCCGAGATTCCCAAAGTGCTCAATCGGGATGGTATTGATTCAGCATTGGTGACCAGGGTGCTGAAACAATCACTTGAAACCGAGACCAGTTATGACGATACCCATCCATCGCTGAGGGAGCGACTGTGGGCGATTCGATTTTTGCCACGAACACCAGACGAAATTGCCGTCTGGTGCGAGACCTATCAACCAAAACCCTTTAAACAGAGCGCGGCTGAGTATTTTTTGGCTGAAAGTCTGCCCTGGCTCCTCAAAGCGGCTGAAACTGAATGGCACGAATCAGTGAAGGAAGAGTGGCATGACCGCCATGCTTTTTTGATCAAAGCCCGGAGTGAACTCGCTCGGATTGAAGCCAAAGTGCCAAACGGCGTTTTAACCAGTGATGAAATTCTGGACCGGGCGTTCTTAACCAAAATCCTCAAAGGGCTTGAATCGGCGGTTGAACTGTTTCAAGAAGCCCTCACACATTTTCCAGACCATCCGGAAGCCAATTATCAGTATGGGGTTGCGTTGCTGGAACAGGGAGACCCCGATGGAATTCGTCATCTGGAAAAGGCGATGAATCAGGACCCGGAAGCCGTCATGCCTGGCTGCCGACGGATTTTTGAATTTTATCAGGACCGAAATTTACCTGACGAAGCCGAACGCTATCGCACCCGTGCCCAACAGCACTACGAAGAAATGCAACTGGCGCAGGAAGAACGGCAGGCGTTTACGCTCTCTGATGAAATGGCCCCGCACACGGCCACCACTGAGCAGGTCCGAACGCTCCTGCACTATCTGCGGGGAAATCCCAAAATCAAAGCTGCCTATCTGGCGCAGAAGAAAGTCCAGCACTTTCCCGAATATCCCTATTTTGTGCTTGGAATTGTGCCCAACTTTCCCTGGTACAAACTCACCCGCGATGCGGCCCAATCAGAATTATTGCAACTGGTCATCAACCAGGCGCCCTTTCCAGGTGAAGCCTATGTCATCCTGCTGGTCAGTGACACACAGGGTTATCTCAAGAAATTTGAAAAAATCTCAAATTCCAAGATCCTCTAATTCATATCAGTTTGCAGTCAGGGTTTAGCCGTCAGGAGGTTGCTAAGCTTATTTAGTTGAAGTACTTGACCATTCTTTAACAAGAGGATTTCATTGCAAATTGGTATCACTTAGAACCATAGTTTTATTATCAACTTTAACGGAGCACAGTCATGGCAAACCAATCTTCACGTCGTCAATTTTTGGCCACGCTCACTGGAGGGGTGGCTGGAATTCTCCTTTCAAACCAGATGCTGGCTGCTGGTCAGGAAGTCAACCGGAGTGAACTCAAATTTAAACGGGGTACCTCTTCAACCACCGTCGAAGACGTCATTGTGCGTGGGTCAGTCAATCGGTATGAATTTTCCGCCAATGCCGGCCAAACCCTGAGTGTTGCCATTACTTCGCCTGAAAACAATGCTGTTTTCGGGCTATATGTGGTTTCGCCGTATGGGTACTCAGACCTGCATAATGAAGATGACGACGTGGCGTTTAGTGATATTCTGGCATTTGAAAACGGGAATGAGCCGACAAATCCTGGCATTGACGACGAACGCACTTCCTGGAGAGGAAGTCTTCCTTTCGGTTCCAAAACTGGCCAGGGGAGTCAATATGCAATTGTGGTGGGTGCAACCCGTGGCAACGCCGGGTTTTCGTTAAAAGTCTCGATCAAGTAGGGCGGAAGACATTGGGCTAAGGGCTTGGGGCTTGGGGCTGAAAATACCAGGGCTTGGGGCTGAAGACTTCGGGCTCAGGGTTTGGAACCCATTTTCTTCCGCCCCGAGATTGCGAGTCTTCAGCCCCTGGTTTTAAAAATGTTCGAGGTCGAACAATCCTTGTAATTTATTGATATAAAAATGTTTAACCCTGGTTAGTATTTTTTTTTGCAGGCTATGATATTTTCTGCTTTCAGCCCGAAGTCTTCCGCCCCAAGCTTGCGAGTCTTCAGCCCCTAACCCCAAGCCCTGGTATTTTCAGCCCCAAGCCCTCAGCCCTGGTTCTTCATGCCAATTTTCATTTTTTTGCTTTAAAAGGAAGCCAAATGATTTTTCGTACTCTTCGCTCAAGTTTTTTAACCCTTTGTCTGGCGTTGGTTCTGGCTCAATCGCTGGTTCAACCCGTGATGGCCCAAAAACGGCCTGATCTTCGGGGAACTGACCGTCTGACGGCGGCACAACTCAAAGCCTATCTTTCCTTTATTGCCTCGGATGAACTCGAAGGCCGCGACACACCGTCGCGCGGACTCAATATCGCCGCCAAATTTATCGCCGCGATGCTTGACCGGTGGGGGGTAAAACCGGCAGGTGACCAGGGGACTTATTTTCAGAAATTTGACGTCCAAACCGAGCAACTGGATCCGGCCCGATGCTCGGTGGTGCTCAATAACCGCTCATTTCTCTATGGCAAGGAATACTTTGCGCCAAACGCGCTGGTCAAATGCGGCGGCGCTATCGAACCAACCCAACTGGTGTATGCTGGTGATGGCTGCTATGTCAAAGCAACTGGACAGGAACCATTGAAGGGGTTGGAAGTACGAGGGAAGGTGGTTGTCATCAATTCCCTCTTTCCTCCGCAGCCCAATCCACAGGATGCAAAATCTGAAACTGACTGGCTTGACCCGATCAGCTATGCCAAACAAAATGGTGCGGCAGGAATCATTTCACTCGTTCCACGCAAAATTTCCTTTCCTGAGCTTCAATCCTACATTGGACAGGCCCAGCCTCTGGTCCAGGGAATTCCACCTGAAGTCCCCTTTACCCGTGATGAATTACCGGTCATTGTCGCTGGCGAAACGCTTTCGAGAGCCTTATTTGCCGGTGAAAAATATGACCTGGAGGCAATTTTGAATGCGGCGGGGACGTCAGGGACAATGCCCAGTTTTGCTTTTTCACCAGAAAAACGGTTTTCGATGACACTGGCCATTGATCAGGTTCGAATGCCCACGCGCAACGTGATTGGCGTGCTTGAAGGCAGCGATCCAGTCCTTAAAAATGAATATGTCGCCATCAGTGCCCATTATGATCATGTCGGGATTGGACCGGCCAATGCCACGGGAGACACTATCTACAACGGCGCTGATGATGACGGGTCGGGTACGGTCGCGGTGCTGTCCATTGCTGAAACCCTGGCGTCACTCAAAGTCAGACCGAAACGCTCAATCCTCTTTATCTGGCATACTGGCGAAGAACAGGGCCTGTGGGGATCCATCTATTTTACCGAGCATCCCACCGTGCCGCTTGACCGCATTACGTCGCTCATCAACATTGACATGATTGGACGCAGCCGAAAACCGGACGATACCAACCCACGCAACGTCGAGCTTTCCGGTCAAAACGAGATCTATTTGATTGGAACAACGCTGATGAGCACTGAATTTGAACAATTATTTCGAGGTGTCAACCAGCAATATTTGAATCTAACCTATAATTACAAATATGATGATCCGAAAGACCCAAACAAATTTTTCTTTCGGAGCGATCATTATTCTTACGCCAAACGGGGCATTCCAGCAGCTTTTTACTTTGACGGCGAGCATGAAGACTACCACCGGCTGGGTGATGAAATTGAGAAAATTGACTTTGAAAAAATGCAAAAGGTCACCCGCACCATTTACCGTTCGCTGTGGGAGCTCGCTGAACTGAAAGTCCGCCCCAAAGTGGATAAACAATTGCCGGAAGGATTTTGAAATCCGGGTTCCGGGTTCCGGGTTCCGGGTTCCGGGTTCCGGGTTCCGGGTTCCGGGTTCCGGGTTCCGGGTCTTCGAATTTATGTCCTTTTCGTCCTTTTCGTCTTTTCCCTGAACCCTGAACCCTGAACCCTGAACCCCAAACCCCGAACCCTGAACCCCAAACCCCGAACCCCAAACCCCGAACCCCAAACCCTACTATGTCTTACAATTCACTTCTTTCACCTGATCCTGAGCCGTTAGAGTCCAACACCGACAGCAAAATCAAAGTCGTGTTGCTGCTCATTGGCTTTTTGGTTGTTTTGGGGTTGAGTGCCGGAGGCTTTGTCCTCTGGCGTGCAACCAACGGATTCCAGGCGTTTTTTGCTTCGGCCAAACCTGATCCGAAAGCGAAGAAATCCGTCGCCTACTCTGATGACCAGTATCGAAGAGATATTCTGATCTACATGGCTCGCCCCCGGTTTTCAGGTGATGGATTTGAACGCCAGATGCTCGGCGAAGCCAACCTGGAACTGTATGTGATTGATAAAGAAGAGGTCTATCTTTCAGTTCCACAGGCTCATAGCTCGCCCGAAGCCCTCCAGGTCATCCTCAACCGAATTCTGGTCAATCCCAAAGAAGTGTTTATGGCCAATGAAATCAATGGGGAATGGAATATCGGCCCCTACACCTTGACCAAAACACCGGAAAAAGCAGCGTTTTTCAGAACGCAGGCCGGCAATATCAAAATTGACCATGCTGCCGTGTTCCAATTTCCGTTCAAGCAGGCGACCTACAGGTTGAGCCTCAAGGAAATGTCTGATTTTATTGGAAATCATGTCATTTTTGGTGGACCGTTGCGGGCTGATACCGACATTCGGAATGGTGACAAACATCTGATTTTCTTCAATCACGGCGCCTTTGTTTCACGAGCCAGCGAACCATCGGTCAAGCGACTCGTCACTGATTTAACCAAAGATATTCCGGCGACCGATCCCGAAGCGCGTGAGAAGAAAATTCAGCGGTTGCTCGATTTTGTCTCCACTGAAATTGAATATGACGGCAACGAAGCCACGAGCAATGTTGAAACGCTCAAGCGTCCCAACGAAGTGCTGATGAGTCGTCGCGCTGATTGCAGCAACAAAACCATCTTGCTTGGCTCGATGCTTGAGCAACTTGGCGAAGACTACCTGTTTTTGTACTGTCCGAAACACATCACCGTCGGTGTCCGACAGGGCAATTTTCCGACGACCAATGGCCTCACCCTCGAATGGGAGGGCAAAACCTGGACCATTGCTGAATCCACCGCCGTTGGGTTTCAAATCGGAAAAGACCGACTCAAGGATCCAGGGATGGTTAAACAGGTCAGGTATGTCCAGCGACCACACTCAAATCACATCATTTATAACTTTTTCACCAGCGAGACGCTGGAATTCCGATAAGAAAAGTCAGGGCGGAAGAAGTCGGGCTCAGGGTATTAAACCCGATGTCTTCCGCCCCGAGCTTGCGAGTCTTCAGCCCTTAGCCCCAAGCCCGACGTCTTCCGCCCTGGTTCTACCAGGGAAATTCGGCCAGGTCCATCACGCGTTTGGCCTGCAGGAAATGGCGTTGTTCGTGGACCGCAATGATGGTGCAGGCATCAAACAAACTGTAAGTCACCACCGCCAGAGCCGGTGATGTGATGATGATTTTTTTGAGATCCACTGTAGAAGTTTGCTTCATCAGGTTGATGAGCTGGGCCTGTTCGTCCTGAAACCGGCGGATGATGTGTGCTTCGACGGTGCTTTGGGTCGGGGCAAACGCCGGAGGGGCCTTGAGTTTTTTTCCTGAATCGGGCAGAAGCGCCTTGATTAACAACCGTCCCCACACACCAGGTAAAACCGGGAGCTTTTCCCACAGGGTGCTTTTCTTGTCTCCCCGGATCAACGCTTCATAAGCCGGAAAATACGACCGATTGGTGTTGATCAGGTGGTCAAAACATTGACCGACACTCCACTGTTGAGGGTTGGGTTTCCAGTTGATCTGGTCGTGGGTTAAGTCGCCAAACGTCTGCCGGGCGTCGCGGCTGATGGCTTCAAGTTCGGCAATGAAGCCGTTGAGGTCACCTGGGAGTTGGTAGGGCATAGGGACTCCGGTTTGGAAAAGAAGATGGCACAGATCTTGACTGATTGATTCGAGATTAGACAAGCTTGTGGCAAGCTTGTCCATTTTTGACGATTCCATTCATATCAAATGCCCATTTCGTTTCGCATCTCAACTTTGCTGGTCGGATTGGTTCTCATGTGCCTGTGCCTGCTCACTGGCTGTGCTGAAAATAAAGAAAAGCAGTTTGAAACGGCGCTCAAAGCGGCTGAGAAAGGCCGGAACGTCAAACAGCTCTACACGTTGCTCAAAACGCATCCGGAGTTTCAAGCCCAGACCAGACAGGTATTGAAAACCTATTACACCCTGGCACAACAGAAACTGGAACAATCCCCCGCCGAAACCAAAATCAAAACGGTGTTGAGCCAGATCCTGGCGGACCTTGAAAAGCAGCAGACGACCGCCGTGCGAGTTACTTTTTCAAGAACTGACTACCGTGAAACCCAGCGCAAAGCCGACGCCGACGCCCGCGAACGGGTCAATGCTCAGAATCAAGCCGACACCACGGGAACGTCTCCGTACAAGTACCACCAGATTCAAATCGAATTGCAAATGCTGGAAGACGCCGAGACCTTTTTTTGCCAGACGTTAAGCGATGAACTCCAGAAGTTCTTTGAAAGCAATGTGATCGAATTTGAGCGCAACACCGACACCGTGCAAACGGTCAATGCCGGGGTCAAGCTCCACTATCAAATCAACTGGACCGGAGATTTGTACAAATTTGACAGTACCCCGCCGGATACTTCCTTTCATGTCTACCCCGGATTGGAAATCGAAAACAAAATTGACCTGATCGCCGCTGGCAACCAGGTCACATTTCAGTCGAAGGAAAAAAGCAGTTCGACGTTCCAGGTCGAGACCGACTCGGTGAAGGCCGCCCAATCAGCCCCCGACCCGTCAAAAGTGTATTTGACGATGTTTAGCAACGCTTTTATTGAATCGGGGAAGCACTATGCGAACTTCCTGACCGGCGCTGAAACAAAGATGAAATGAGTTGGAGTGCGATCCACTTGACGCCGCTTTTCACTGTTCAACCTCCCGATTTGAAAGCGGTGTCAAGCCACCGCACTCCAAACCAATCAGGCAAATTTTTCAAACCGTTGGCGGAAATCATCAACTGACAATCCTCCAGCGGCAGCCAGTTGCCCAACCCAATCCGGATTTTCAAAGTCGCGTGGCCCAATCCGAAGCATATAGTCACGGGCCACTTTGTAATTGTCAGCCGTGATGTCTACGTACCGGCGGCGACCATGACCATCGGACCGCTCCAGGATTTCTGAAAACGGAATCGGTTTAAATTCCCCGCCCTGGATGGTAATCATCGAGCTGGAACCACCTTTGAGCAGGTAATTGACGGCGAAATAGCCCAAATCACGGGCATATTCGGCATCATATGGAACTGGCGGCGCACACCGCAATTCATAGCCAATTGTTTTATCCACAATTGTTACTTTGATATTGCGGCGTTCAAACCGGAGCTGGACTTCGTTTTTGACTTTGCGGCCCAGGTCAATTTCGGTAACCCGAATATTTCCCTGGGCATCGCGGTCTACGTCCTGGAGTTCGGCCACTTCGTCCGGATGAAACCGTTCGTTGAGGGCTTCGGAGAGCAAAATCACACCGTCAGGCCGACCCATTGCCCGTCGCTTGATGATCACGCCTTCGACAATGTCGCAAATATCATTCAGCGAAATGGTTTCGCTGGTGAATTCCTCTGGAATGATGGTGCAGGCCGCGCTCGCCGCCTTTCCAATGCCCAACGTCAGGTGTCCGGTGGGTCGCCCCATCGTCACGCCAAAATACCAGCGGCCCGTGGTTCGGGCATCCACCATCAGGTTTTTGACCATTTCAACTCCGACGTGGCGGGCCGTTTCAAACCCAAGCGTCTGAACTGAAACTGGGAGCGAGAGATCATTATCAATGCTTTTCGGCACCTGAACGACCCGAATCGCACCGCGTGATTCACGTTCAACCGCCACGGCGCTACTGACCAGGTCGTCCCCACCAACTGTGACCAGCATTTCAACCCCCAGTTTTTTCAAGGCGGAAATGGTGTTGGCCAGGGTTTGTTCGGTACGGGTAATGTCGGTTCGCGAAGTTCCCAACAGGACGCCACCGTGGAGGTGGATGCGGGAAACTTCGTCAATTGTCATGTCATGTTGTTCGTCCGTATAGCGTTGCGCCAGCCACTCAAAGCCATCATGAATACCGATAGGCGTACAATTTGCATTGATGGCACCGATGACGACTGCCGCAATGACACCGTTTGTACCTGGGGCCGGACCACCACCAATTAAAATACCAATTTTCTTTGTTTTCATAGTCTTGTGTCCTTGGAGATGGGAGCAACGGGCTCTGACCTGCTCCCAGTCGAAACCTCACCAGGGGGTGTTCTCAGCCAGATACCCAAACCGGGCGCGAAACTCATCTGCCGTCAGATTGCCGGCAATAGCCAGTTGCTCGACCCAGGCATTGTGCCCGAAATCATCGCGTTCCAGACGGATCATGTAGCTTCGGGCGACACGGTAACTTTCACTCTGTGTATCCACCAGCCGGATATTGGTTTTGCCGGTTTCGGGATCACGAATGGTGTCAAACGGCAGCGGCACCAGTTTTCCATCCTGAACACTGACCATGGCGCCGTTTCCACCCGCGACCAGAAACTGAATCGCACTATGACCCAGGTCACGGCAGTAAGCCGCATCAAAGGCAATCGGATCCGCACATCGGAGTTCATACCCAAGGTTTTTGTTCGTCATCGTTAAACGGATGCCACGCTGGCTGAGTCGGCCCTGAACTTCGACTTTGATTTTGCGAGCCAGGTCAACTTCGGCAAACCGGATATGCCCGTGGTCGTCACGTTCGACGTCCTGCAGGCCAGCCAGTTCCTGTGGATCGAGTTTGTCAATCAAACCTTCAGCCAAAACCGCGACTCCATAATGGTGGTCAGTAGCCCGGCGTTTGATGATGGCGCCTTCGAGGATGTCGCAAATGTGGGAAAATTTGACGGTTTCGGTTGGAAATTCTTCACCGATGACCGTCAGGGTTGTACCAGCAGCCTTTCCGATACCCAGGGCCAGGTGACCGGCTTTGCGGCCCATTGCGACCACCAGACACCAGCGCTTGGTCGAGCGGGCATCCTCGGCCAGATTGCGTACCAGTTCGACGCCGACATGACGTGCGGTTTGGAAACCAAAGGTCGGAATATGCAACGGGAGCGGTAAATCGTTGTCAATGGTTTTGGGAACGTGGACGGTCTTGATGTGGCCTTCGGATGTAATTGCCACACGACTTGACGAGAGGGCCGTGTCATCGCCACCAATCGTAACCAGGTGGGTGACACCAATTGATTTCAGGGTTTCGATCACGGCGGTCATTGCCGCTTCGGATTTCGTTGGGTTCTCGCGTGCGGTCCCAAGCACCGATCCGCCCATCAGATGGATCATGGAAACATCCCCGATGGTCAGCGGACGAATGTGTGAAGGGTCCCGGCGCACAAGCCATTTAAAGCCATCGAGTACGCCAACAACTTTAAACCCGTGGTTAATCGCAGCAATTGCTGCCGATGAAATCACCGTATTGATCCCTGGGGCCGGGCCTCCGCCGACCAGAATCGCCAGTTTTCCGGGTGATGCCATTGAAAACCTCCTACTTGTAGTTGCTGAAAAGGATATTAAGGGGGCAAACGGGCGACAGTGTAGCAGAAGAGCGAAAGAGCGAAATAGCGAAATAGCAAGCAACGTGAAGTAGTGAAGTAGCGAAAGAGCGAAATAGTCGAAACTACAGACTTTAAGGGGTTGACAGAACCAACCTTGGGAATCAAGGTCAAACGACTTCACTACTTCACTCTTTTACGGTTTGTCTTATTTCAAATCCGTGACGGCCCCAAGGCTGCTGGAGGAAACCAGTTTGGCGTATTTGGCAAGCACGCCACGGGTGTATCGGGGTGGCGGAGGGGTCCAGGCGGCTTGACGGTCGGAGAGTTCCGCCGGTGTCAGATGCACATCGAGGCGATTTGCTTCAGCATCAATGGTAATGGTGTCGCCATCTTTGAGCAGGCCGATGGTACCTCCGACGGCGGCTTCCGGGGCGACGTGGCCGACGACCAAACCGTAGGTTCCACCGGAAAATCTCCCATCCGTAATCAGCCCGACGGCATCGCCTAAACCAGCGCCGATGATGGCCGACGTGGGTGCCAGCATTTCACGCATACCGGGGCCACCTTTAGGGCCTTCGTAGCGCACCACCACGACGTCTCCGGGTTTGATTTGACCATCCAAAATGGCCTGTAAACACAATTCTTCTGAATCGAAGACTCTGGCCGGACCGGTAAACTTCAGGTGCTTGACACCCGAAACTTTGGCAACGCTGCCTTCCGTAGCCAGGTTTCCTTTGAGTACCGCCAGATGGCCGACTTGATAGAGCGGATTGGTCCACGGTCGGATGACTTCCTGATTGGCAGCGGGTTGGTCGGGGATATCCGCCAACAGTTCGGCAATCGTTTGGCCAGTGATGGTCAGCGCGTCGCCGTGGAGTACGCCATTGACCAGCAGAATTTTCATCACCTGCGGAATGCCTCCGGCACGGTGCAAATCTGTCGCAACAAACCGACCTGACGGCTTCAGGTCACACAGAACCGGCACCCGATGTCGAATTGATTCAAAGTCATCCAGCGTCAGCGGAACATTCGCCGCGTGGGCAATTGCCAGCAAGTGCAGCACCGCATTGGTCGAACCCCCAATCGCCATCACCACCGCAATCGCATTTTCAAACGCGTTGCGGGTCAAAATCTGGTTCGGCAGAAGCTGACGCTCAATTGCCTGGTACAGGACCTCAGCCGATTGGGCGGCACTTTCGGTTTTTTCAGCATCTTCGGCGGCCATGGTCGAAGAATATTTCAAACTCATGCCGAGGGCTTCAAACGCCGAAGACATCGTGTTGGCAGTGTACATACCACCGCACGAACCGGCACCGGGACAGGCTCGCCGTTCGATTTCCAGGAAATCCGTTTCGTTCAGTTTGTGGGCGCAATACTGGCCGACAGCTTCAAACGCACTCACGACGGTCAAATCGTTCCCGGCGTAGTGCCCCGGTTTGATCGTGCCACCATAGACAAAAATCGCCGGAATGTTGAGCCGGGCAATTGCAATCATCGCACCGGGCATATTTTTGTCACACCCACCAATGGCAATCACCCCATCAAGGCTCTGGCCGTTGCACACAGTTTCAATCGAATCGGCAATCACTTCGCGAGAAACGAGCGAATATTTCATGCCTTCTGTTCCCATCGAAATGCCGTCGCTGATGGTAATCGTACCAAACATCTGAGGCATGGCGCCGCTCAGTTTGAGTTGATGTTCAACAGCCTGAGCCAATCCATTCAGACCAATATTGCAGGGAGTAATGGTGCTGTAACCATTTGCGACACCGACAATTGGTTTTTCAAAATCGGCATCCTGAAAACCGACGGCCCGCAGCATGGCCCGATTGGGCGAGCGCTGCACACCGTGGGTAATGAGTTGACTTCGCTGGTTGAGAGGTTTTGAAGACATAGGGCTGAAAATACCAGGGCTTGGGGCTCAGGGCTTGGGGCTGAAGTCTCGCAAGCTCGGGGCTGAAGACATTGGGTTGAAGGCAGAAAATATCATAGCCTGCAAAAAAATACTAATCGAGGTTAACTGTATTCAAATCTATAGATTACAAGAATTGTTCGACCTCGAACATTTTTAAAACCAGGGGCTGAAGACTCGCAAGCTCGGGGCTGAAGAAAATGGGCTTGGGGCTGAAGACGTTGGGCTGAAAGCAGAAAATACCATAGCCCGCAAAAAAATACTAATCGAGGTTAAATGTATTCGAATCTATAGATTACAAGAATTGTTCGACCTCGAACATTTTGAAGGTTGGCTTGCTTGTACAAGCAAGTTTTTGGTTTTGCACCTCGAAGAGTTGCCGTTCGGATAGCCGGTCGGTTTGCTGCTTTGGGCCTACCACCGGATCCACAGGCCACACCCGACGTGGGGAAGGATCGGGGGGACCAATCTTTTCCCGGTGGTAGCTCCCAAAGCCTCGCAACACACCGGCTATCCGAACGGCAGCCTTTCAGGATGCTCAAGCCAGTTCTTAAAATTCTGTTCCCTGGTGACTGAAATTAAAAATCTGCACGTCGAAGCTCAGAGCTAAGGGTTGAAACCATTGGGCCGAAGACTTCGGGTTAAAAAAATACTAATCGAGGTTAAACATTTTTACATCAATAGATTACAAGAATTGTTCGACCTCGAACATTTTTAAAACCAGGGGCTGAAGTCTCGCAAGCTCGGGGCTGAAAAAAATGGGCTTGGGGCTGAAGACGTTGGGCTGAAGATTCTCGGGCTCAGGGTTTGGAACCCGTTTTCTTCCGCCCCGAGTCTTCGAGTCTTCAGCCCGACGTTTTCCGCTCAATGTCTCCAACCCCAAGCCCTGAGCCCTGGTATTTTCAGCCCTAGTTTTTCGCTTTATTCACCAGTCGGTTGCGTTCAATCCACGGCATCATTGACCGAAGTTTGGCACCGACCTGTTCAATCTGGTGATTGGCTTGATCTGACGCCATGCGTTTGAAGTTGGGTTTGCCGGCGTTGTGTTCGGCAATCCATTCATCGGCAAAGTGGCCAGACTGAATTTCCGTCAACAATTCCTTCATTGCCTGGCGTGTTTCCTGGGTGACAATTCGTTTGCCGCGCGTCAGGTCGCCATATTCGGCGGTATTGCTGATTGAATAGCGCATATTGGCAATACCGCCTTCATACACGAGATCCACAATCAGCTTCATTTCGTGCAAACATTCAAAATAGGCCATTTCCGGCGAATATCCAGCTTCGACCAGTGTTTCAAACCCGGCCCGAATCAGTTCCGTCAATCCGCCGCACAAAACAGCCTGCTCGCCAAAGAGATCGGTTTCGACTTCTTCGCGGAAGGTCGTTTCCAAAATCCCAGCCTTTCCTGAACCAATTGCCGTGGCATAGGCCAAGGCAATTTCACGGGTGTTTCCGGCTGGATTCTGATGGACCGCAATCAATGCCGGGACCCCGCCGCCATTGGCAAATTCCTTGCGGACCAGATGCCCTGGCGATTTCGGAGCCACCATAAACACATTGGTCGCGGCTGGTGGTACAATTTTCTTAAAATGAATTGAAAACCCATGTCCAAATGCAATGTATTTGGGTTTTCCTTCGGCAGCCGCCGCCTCAAATACCGGCGACAACTCCTGGCGATAAATTTCCGGCTGCAGTTCATCTGGCGTGAGGATCATGGTGATGTCAGCCTGGCGGGCGGCTTCGGCGGTGTCAAAAACCTTAAACCCAGCCGATTCGGCTTTGGGTTGCGAAGCACTGCCCCGGCGAAGCCCCACGATGACATCAAAGCCGCTGTCGCGCAGATTCTGCGCGTGCGCGTGTCCCTGGCTGCCGTAGCCCAAAATGGCAAACTTCTTTCCTTTTAATAAAGACAAATCCGCATCTGCATCATAATAAACCTTCATTTTCGTCCTCCCAACGTTTTTTAATACCAGTTTTTAGTCAGTCGTCAGTGGTCAGTCGTTCACAAAGTTCATTTCTCCAGCGAGTTCACTGGTTCCCAAAGTGAGAAAAACTCTCAACGCAGACAAGCTAAAGCTTGAACTCTGAACCCTGAACCCTGAACCCTGAACCCTGGCTACACTCCCCACAAATATTCTTCTTCGTCGCTCCAGTCGCGGCGTGGCGGTGTAAAAATTTCAATGACGGTTGTGGTCTCCAATGCCACGGCACTGTGTTCCCAACCAGCCGGGATATGCACGACATCACCCGCTTTGGCGACAAATTCGTTGCCGGCGACATTGAAGTGCCACGATCCACATTGAATCATCGAGATTTGTTCGCTTTCGTGTTTGTGTTTCGGCACGATGAAGCCTTCCTGGGCTTCGGTGCAGACGATGAGCACGTTTTCGCCTTCGACGCGCTTGCCGGTAAACCGGTCATTAAACTGAATCGCTGGAACATTCTTCCAGGCAATATGCAGTGCATGGTCATTGCTGGTGAATTCAGGTGGGACCGGACAGTCAGACTCCGGTGATTCAGAAAAACTATTCATGTGGCCTACCATAAAATGCTCCTTATATATATATAGGTGGACAGTGAGGACTCGCGGTCGGGAAATTCAATTCCAGCCTTATGCCCTGAGCCCAACTTCAGATGTGACTGGCTCCTGGATTGGCACAAACGAAAGCCAGTCAGTGTGGTTGGGGTCACAGCCCTGAACCGCGTCACGAAATGCCTGTTGCAGCACTCGTGTTACCGGTCGGTGGCCGTCACCAATTTCATAGCCGTCTACTTCGCAGAGCGGCACAATTTCGGCTGCCGTGCCGGTGACAAACGCTTCGTCAGCGGCCAGCAAGTCAAGTTTGGTCAATGATCGGGTGGTGACCTGATAACCGTTCTCCCGTGCCAGTTGAATCACAGTGTCGCGGGTAATACCGAGCAGGACATCATCGGCCTGACCATTGGTAATCAAGGTTTTATTTTTGACCAGGAACAGGTTTTCACCCGCACCTTCGGCCAGATTTCCGGCTGAATTCAAAAGTAACGCTTCGTGATAGCCACGAGTGCGGGCTTCACGGGTGGCCAGGACCGAATTGAGATATTGCCCACAGGCTTTGGCCGTTGCGGGCATGGCATTGGAATCAAACTTTTGCCACGAAGAAATCGTCGCCCGGATTCCTTTTTCGGCGCTGTCCGCACCGAGCAGGAGCGCCCATTCCCAGGCCATAATTGCCACTTCGGTCGGGCAGGCATTTGGCAAAAGTCCAAGCGAGCCGCTTCCAAAAAAGACAATTGGACGCACATACGCCGACTTGAGACCATTGGCGGCCACGGTTTCAAGCGTTGCCTGGACAAGCTCGTCCTGGGTAAATGGAATTGGAATGTTGTGCAACCAGGCGGAGGCAAACATCCGGGCAATATGCTCGCGCAACCGAAAAACCGCCGGCCCATCAGGTGTGTCATAACAGCGGATGCCTTCAAACACACCGGTTCCATAATGCAGCCCGTGGGCGGAAATGTGAACGGTAGCGTCTTCCCACGGCACAAGCTGGCCATTTTTCCAAACAGTGGTCGCATTCTGAAAACTCATAACGAACCCTCAACCAGTGCGCTCACCGGCACCATATCTGATTGGAACAACAGTTCTTCGTGGAGCGTCGCCTGTTCGGCATCATAAAGATCAGTCACATCAACCAGCCGCTCGATTTGCGGTCGCAGCCGGTGGGCCCGTGATTGGGGACAATCCAGCGTCAGGTGCAACCGACCACCAGCCCCTGGCACCAGGTGGCCCTGCATATCGGTGCATTCTGCGCCGAGACGTTCGATCAACATAAACAACTTGGGTAGCACTCTCACGTGCCGCAGCGTCAGGATGAATTTCAGTTGTGTCGTCATGGGTGGGTTCTCCTTTTCGTTAGTGGGTAGTCAGTAGTCAGTAGTCAGTAGTCAGTAGTCAGTAGTCAGTAGTCAGTAGTCAGTAGTCAGTAGTCAGTAGTCAGTAGTCAGTAGTCAGTAGTCAGTAGTCAGTAGTCAGTAGTCAGTAGTACTACTCGCTTCCATCATTTCATCAATCGCCGCGCCGGCGGGGATCATGGGGTACACGTTTTCGGCGATGTGGCATTCACAGTGCAGCAACGCCGGGCCCGGCGTGGCCAGCCACTCGCGAAGGGTAGATTCAACGGCTTCGGGCTCAGTGAGTTTGAATGACGTCAGGCCGTAGGCAACCGCAATCGCGGCAAAATCAGGGTTGTCGCGCAAATCAACCGCCGAATAACGGCCCTGATAAAAGAGTTCCTGCCACTGACGGACCATCCCAAGGTATTTGTTGTCCATCACCAGCACTTTGACGGGCAGTTTATGGCGTTTCAGGGTGGCAAGTTCAGCAATGGACATTTGAAAACCGCCGTCTCCGACCACCGCCACCACCAGTCGGTCTGGACAGGCAAACTGTGCTCCGATGGCTGACGGAACGCCAAACCCCATGGTGCCGAGTCCACCGGATGTGATGAAATTTCGCGGATCAACCGGGCGTGCCCGCTGGGCAGTCCACATCTGATGCTGGCCGACATCGGTTGTTACAATTGCGTTTTCAGGGAGAAGTTGAAAGAGACTGTCGAGGACATCGGTGGGCGGGATCTGGCTGCGGTTGAGCGATTCGGGGAGTTTTAAACCATCACCAGGGGCAAAAGCTTCGGCCTGCCATTCGGACGAAGTTTGATAGGGTTCCTGGTCAAGCTCTTCCAGCCACAGTGCGAGCACTTCGCCTAAATCAGCGTGGATGCCCAAATCAACTGGGATCAATTTATTGATTTCGGCCTGGTCAATATCCACATGGATGATCCTGGCCTGTTTGGCAAAGCGGTCAGGGGCGCCAGTCACCCGGTCGTCAAAGCGCATACCAAGGGCAATCAACAGATCGCACTTGCCGACTGATTTGTTGGCGCGGCGCAGACCGTGCATCCCGAGCATTCCGAGGTCGTACGGGTATTCATACGCCGTCGAACCCAATCCATGCACGGTCGAAGTCACAACGATTCCCGTCCGGTCACAAAATTGCCGGAAGAGTTCCACCGTTTCCGGGCCGGACATTTTGCATCCACCACCCACCAAAATGAGTGGTTTTTCTGATTCCTGCAGCAGGCGCATTGCCTCTATCGCCAGCTCAGTGTTGAGTTCCGGACGATGCCGGTAGCCTGGAATCCGCATTCCAGCTTCGGTGGCTGGCGGCAGGTCGGTCTTTTTGATCAGGACATCTTTGGGAATATCAATAATTACCGGACCAGGCCGGCCCGAACGGGCAATGTAGAATGCCTCGGCAATGGCCGTTGAGAGTTCTTCGACCGTCCGCGGCAGCAGCGTTTGTTTGGTGATGGCCGTCGAAATTCCAACGACATTGGTTTCTTGAAACGCATCGGTGCCGATCAGGTGTGTCGCCACCTGACCCGTGATCGCCACAATGGGTACCGAATCCATCCAGGCATCAGCCAGCCCGGTGATGAGGTTGGTCGCACCCGGCCCGGAAGTCGCAATGCACACGCCGACTTTGCCCGTGACTCGGGCATAGCCTTCGGCAGCGTGAACGGCGGCCTGTTCGTGACGAGTGAGAATGTGTTGGAGTGGCGCGTCGTAGAACGCGTCATAGAGGGGCATAATTGCACCGCCTGGATACCCAAAGACAGTGTTAACCCCGTTCCTGACGAGTGCTTGAATAACGATGTCAGCACCGCTATGCTGTGCCATATACGGTTTTCTCCTAGAGGCAAAATTAGGTGATCAGAAGCGTTTCAGCAGGACTGCCCTCCTGCTGAAACCGCCGTAGAAAATGAAAAAGCCACCTGCTCGCGTCCGGCGGCAGGTGGCTTTGAGTTTTTAACTCGTTGTTCCTAAAGCTTAGGAAGCCACCGCCGCCGTCATAATGACGCTAATAATCCCTACGATTACCAGGATTACTACAGAAGCAGTGGCCAGAGTAGACACAATCGTGTTCACGACGCCGAGCGTGGCGCTCAAGAATCCAAACCGGGTTTTCAGTGATGTTGTCTGAACAGTGTTTTGGTTGCGATTCATAAACAAGTGATTCCTTCGCGGAAGCGAAAGGCGCGTGATTGGCGCTCAGACTACTCCGCTTTTTTTGATTCAGTCAAGCAAATTCGAACCAGAGTACTGGATCTTTTATCCCGGCCTCAACATACTGACACACCCGTTTGCCAAAGTCAGAAGTCGAAATGGCCCGGTGAGCATCGGTTAAATCCGTGGTCCGAAAGCCATTATCGAGTGCCACGGAAACAGCCGTCTCGATCAATTTGGCTTCGGCTTCGAGATGAAATGAATGGCGGAGCATCATCGCCACCGACAAAATAGCGCCAATCGGATTGGCCTTTCCCTGCCCGGCAATATCGGGTGCCGAGCCATGAACCGGTTCATAGAGCCCTGAACCATCACCCAGACTGGCTGAAGGGAGCATTCCGAGCGAACCAGCCAGCACGGCGGCTTCGTCGCTTAAAATGTCGCCAAAGAGATTTTCGGTCAGCACGACGTCAAACCGCTCCGGATGCAAAATGAGCTGCATGGCACAGTTATCCACATACATATGCTCAAGGGCGATGTCTGGGTACTCACAGGCCACTTCGTTGACAATTTCGCGCCAGAGCTGGGACGTTTCCAACACATTGGCTTTATCAACCGAAGTCAATTTTTGGCGTCGTTTCCGGGCGGCTTCAAACGCAACGGTGGCCACGCGCCGGACTTCGTGTTCGTTATAGACGAGCGTGTTGAGCGCAACCCGCTCACCGGTTTCAGTCTGTGCGCGAAAGCGCGGCTCGCCAAAATACAGCCCGCCGGTCAATTCACGAACAATCATCAGGTCAACAGCGGCGGTTGAACGCAGGGGCGAAAAATGGGCCAGTGACGAATACGAAGTCACCGGGCGCAAATTGGCATAGGTCCGCATGTGTTGTCGAAGCGCCAGCAACCCGGCTTCCGGACGCTTTTCAAACGGCACACTGGCAAATTCGGGCGAACCCACCGCGCCGAGCAACACGGCATCGCTTTTGAGCGCGGCTTCAAGCGTGGCGGCAGGCAACGGTTCGCCAAACTCACGGAGCGCCGCACCACCAATCGGCTGTTCTGAAATTTCAAACTCGTGGCCGAAACAGTCTTCGACGGTTTTTAATACTGACAGGGCTTCGCACGTGACTTCCGGCCCAATGCCATCACCTGGGAGTACTAAAATATGTTTGGTGTCAGTCTGAACCATAAAATGAATTATGAATTATGAATTATGAATTATGAAAACTGTTGATTCCATTTGGCTTACACTAAGCATAGTGCCACTACCCGATTTCTTCAGCCCAAGCCCTGATTTTCAGCCCCGAGCCCCAAGCCCGATTTCTTCAGCCCGAGACTTCCGAGCGACGACGTAGGGCAACAATCCACCAGCCGCCAGCAGATCCTGGGCAAATTTCGAAAGCGGCACAAACCGGTACTCCGTCCCCTGGGTTTGATTGCGAATGATACCGGCTGCCGGATCAATCCACAGCCAGTCATTGGGATTGACGGCGCTAGCTTCGGGGCATTCGATAATCAGAAAACCATTGTTAATGGCGTTGCGATAAAAAATCCGTGAAAAACTGGAGGCAATCACGGCTGAAACTCCAGCACCACGCAGCGCCCACACTGCGTGTTCACGCGAGGAACCACAGCCGAAATTTTCTCCAGCCACAATGATGTCACCTTTTTGCACCCGGCCTGTAAACGCCGGATCAATGTCTTCCATTGCGTGGCGGGCCAGGGTTGGTTCGTCGCTGGTGTTTAAATACCGCGCCGGAATGATCTCGTCGGTGTTGATGTGATCGCGAATGTAAACGTGAGCAGTGCCTTCGATTGCCATAACTGTAGGGTTCAGGGTTCAGGGTTCAGGGTTCAGGGTTTTCAGAAGGGATGAGGGATGAAGGATGAGGGATGAAAAAATCCCCTTGTCCCCTTGTCCCCCCATAAGCGCCAGGATAAGGATCGGAGTCCCGCAGGGACGGCATTGAATAGCCGGGGTGCGACAGCCCCCGGTCCCGGCCAGATCGAGATTTAAGCCCTGCAAGGGCGACATAAAAAACAAGCGGATCATTCAAATTTTCCTGTCATCTTGTCCGGGGTTCAGTGTTTTCGAATTTTGGTTCTTTCAGTCCTTTTTGTCCTTTTGGTCTTTTCCTATCTGCCAACCCGGAACCCGTTCAGAAAGGGGCGTGGATCGGTAATCACACCCGTCAGGGCAGAAGCCGCAACGGTTGCGGGACTGGCCAGATAGACTTCGCTCTTTGGGCTGCCCATCCGACCGACAAAATTTCGATTGGTGCTGGAGATACATTTTTCACCGGCGCCGAGGACGCCCATGTGTCCACCAAGGCAGGCGCCGCAGGTCGCGGTCGAAACAACACACCCGGCATCGGCAAAAATTTCAAGCAATCCTTCGCGCAGGGCCTGCCGCCAGATATCGCTGGTGGCCGGAACGACCATGGTTCGTGTGCCCTTGGCGACGGTACGGCCTTTCAGAATCTGCGCCGCGATGCGGAGATCTTCAATCCGGGCGTTGGTACAGGAACCGATATATGCCTGGTCAACTTTGATCCCCATCGGTTCGACTTCACCGATAAACCGGCCATTGCTGGGCAGATGAGGCAAGGCCACGATGGGTTCCAGTTCGTCGGCCTGAATCCGAATGTTTTGAGTAAAGGTGGCATCCGGGTCAGAAGCAAAAATCTTAAATTCAGTCTGGCCACGTTCGGCCAGATAGGCTTTCGTCGTGGTATCTGCTGCGATGATGCCGGTCTTCCCACCGGCTTCAATTGCCATGTTGCAGAGCGTCATCCGGCTTTCCATTGACAGTCCGTCAATGGTTGAGCCGGTAAATTCCATGGCGGCGTAGCGCGCACCATCAACACCGATTTTGGAAATGATGTAGAGCATCAAATCCTTGGCATAAACCCCTTTCGGCAGTTCCCCTTCAAGCTCAAACCGAAGCGTTTCCGGCACCTTAAACCATAACTCACCCGTGGCCAGCACTGCTGCCAGATCGGTGCTGCCGATACCAGTGGCAAACGCCCCAAACGCCCCCAGTGTCGTCGTGTGGGAATCAGCACACACGGCGGTCATCCCTGGCAAAATATGGCCTTTTTCGGGAATCAGCGCGTGACAGATGCCGTGGTTGCCAAGTTCATAATAGCGCTCGATTCCTTGATCAATCGCCCATTCGCGCAGTTCTTTGGTCAATTGCGCGGTCTGAATATCCTTGTTCGGCACAAAATGATCTGGCGTGACCACAATTCGTTTGGGATCAAACACTTTTGTGATCCCAAGTTTGGCCAGCATCTTGATGGCCGGCGGTGTGGTGACTTCGTGAGCGACCACCAGATCAATCTCAGCGTTCACGATTTCGCCGGGCTGAACGGTTTCACGGCCACAGTGGGCCGCGAGGAGTTTTTCAGTGATGGTTTGCGGTTGGGCAGGCATGGGGGATTAGGGTTCAGGGTTCAGGGTTCAGGGTTCAGGGTTCAGGGTTCAGGGTTCAGGGTTCAGGGTTCAGGGTTCAGGGTTCAGGGTTCAGGGTTCAGG
>JACQXX010000012.1 GCA_016208495.1 Acidobacteriota bacterium
ATCGCCAAATAGAGAATGCCCTGCACCAGAGTTCGCGAATGATCGTCAATCTGTGCCTCACCTATCGGATTGACACGGTTGTAATCGGCAAAAATGACCTCTGGAAACAAAATGTCACCCTCGGAAGCGTGGTCAATCAACAGTTTACGGCGATTCCACACGCCCGACTGATTGAGATGCTGACCTATAAATGCCAGTCGGTCGGGATCAAAGTCGTGACGATTGAGGAAAGCTACACATCGAAATGTTCTTTCCTGGATGGCGAAGCGGTTGAAAAACAAGCCAGCTATGCCGGAAAACGAATTCATCGCGGGTTGTTTCGGACCGGTCGGGGGTTACTCCTCAACGCCGATGTCAACGCCGCGCTCAATCTTATCACCAAAGCATTCCCGGATGCCTTCGGACCAGGACCGGACGCCGGAGGCCACGGGATGGCGGATTGGGTAGTCAATCCGGTACGGGTGACTCCGTTTGGAAGTGCCGGTTCAGGCACTTCCAAACGGGAAGCCACGTGCGAACACCAACTGTATGGTTCAGTCAGTCAGGCACGACCTTCAGTTCCAATTCCTGGTCTTGGGACGAAGGTCTGTCAGATTTGATTATATTTTTGGTAACTATTACACCTGATACCGGTGCTTGATTCGCTCAAAGCCCCAGTGGAAGACAAACAGATTCGGCGAGTTCCAGTTCCGGTGATTGTGGTCGCGCTCCGCGTAACGGGCGGCACTCTCAAGCTGGTCAAAATTGGGCTGTGGGAAACGTGGCCGAATTTCTGACTCGTAGAATGCCTGGAAATCCGTTTCGCAGCGATCAGTGAGCCGATAGGGGCGAGCTTTATTGCCACCGCCTTTTTTGACCTGACCGAAAAGATGGCGTGGGATGCCGGCTTCTTCAATGATTCGGCGGGCAATCGGGCGGTCATATTCACCACCGATGGACCAGGGTTTCATCTCATCTGACATTGTGATTTGAAAAATGGGTTCAGCATGAACGGCACCGCAAAACGGCACCGGGAAGTGAATAAACCCGGCCCGCAACCGATATTCACCCAGGGTTGTGCCTGACATTAAGCGGGCAGATGGTTCCTGGAGCAGAGGAAAAATGAGGTCTGGATTGGTCGTCCAGTAATTTTCTCCGTTGCGGCCCGTCAGTACAAGCCGGCTGGTCAGATGGTCTTCAAAAACCAGAAACCCACGGTCAGTTGAAATCAGAGGGTTGATGAAAAATTCGGCGTCAGTCAGGGAGGGCAGGTTTTGGATTTCTTCGCGGTCAAATTCCATCACGTCCAGTCCCAGCATCCCGGCGATTTGAGCGCCGCTGTCTTGCAAATACCCTTGTTTGAGGTCACCGCTTTGACGGAACGTAAGTGCTTCGCGGCATCCAGTCTGTGTTGCCAGCACTGAAATGGCTGTTGAATCATACCCGGTCGAAATTGTGGTTACCGGAGGATACCGTCGCTGTCGGTGCTTATCCTGAGCATTGCCTGACACTCGATTCAGGGTTTCCTGGAGCAACTGAATATACTCGTGATAGGTCACAGGTGGAGGCGGTTGCGGTTTTTCAAGCCGCTGTACCGTCAAATCTGGTCTCACCAGCAGGTTGCAGCCATCGTAAATCTGAACCTGTCGCTTGTGTGCCGTCGGAATGGTTTTGGTGTGAACCGCCAGCCCCTGGCGATACCGGTTCAGGAAATCAAACAGGTAAAATGGATGACCACCATCGAGCCCATCCCCAGCCTGCATCAGCAAAAACGGAAGCGAATTGGAAACCAGGAGTTCATCTTCGATCCGAAGTAATTGAATCCATTCGAGATTGTGACTTGGCGCCACAAAAACAATGCCATCTGCGGTCAACCGTGCCCCGGAACCAACTGCCATCAGAGCTTGATCAAATCGAAACGCATCAAACTCGTTATCCCAGGCGCCTTCAAAAAAACCAGTTTCCTGTGTTTCAACCCACGGACCGTGGAGAACCTCAATCACATCAGCATTTTTGCGAAGTCGCGCACACCACGCCAGACGTGGGAGCTTCGAGTTACAGGTACAGGTGATGTTCATGGAAGAAAAGCATCCTGAACTTTTGCTTTATGTTGAAGGCTCAGAAATTCCAAATTCGACCCGGGCATACATATCTGCCAGGTCCAGTGTACATTCCAGAGAAGTTAACTCAATTGATTGGTCTAATCCTTGAGCCAGGGTTGGCGCCCAGCTTTCATCAGGTTGTTTTTGCCAGAGGGTGACGGTTGGTGATTCCTGATCAATCAAAAGATATGCACGAACAGTTGAAATTTCTTTATAGGCTTCGAATTTCGCATGACGATCCAGTTCCGCTGTTGTTGGGGACATTACTTCCACAATCAAAATTGGATTGAGAAGCATGTCAATCCCGCGAAATTGTTCAAGCTGAACGGTTCCACACACCACCGAAGCATCTGGATACCGATACGGCGGAAGGGTTGGCGTTTTGATTGGCTGATCTGAGGTAAATGCTTCGCACTGGCGACCAGACTGTTCCAGGTGATTCCCAATCCTGCGAAACACATTCCCTGCAATCCGGCTATGAGCCAGACTCCCCCCGCTCATACAGAGGATGTCGCCATCCCAATATTCAAACCGGGTGGTGTTGGCGTGTTCGAGGGCAAAATATTCGTCGAGTGAGTAAAAATGTTTCGGGTTGGCTGACATAAAACAGATCTCCCTTGACGATCCATTATTTCGTCATTTTGCCAGTTTGTCACCTTGTCAATTTGTCACCTTGTCAATTTGTCACCTTGTCAATTTGTCACCTCGTCAATTTGTCACCTCGTCAATTTGTCACCTTGTCAATTTGTCACCTTGTCAGTTTGTCACCCGGTCATTCTGTCATTGAAAAGTCGAATTTCTCAAAAACGTGTAACTCCCTGACAAATCAGGCTTTACGTTTGTCAGCTTGTTGCTGCCGATGGCCACGTTGTTTGGATACCAAAGAAAGATCGTGGGAACTTCCTCAACGATTTTCTTTTGTGCCAGCCCGTAAAGTTGCTTTTGCTCTTCCTGGTTGAGTGTTGCTCCGGCTTTGCGCAGCCAGCCGTCAACTTCAGCATTGCGATAGTGGCTGCGGTTGGCACCTTCGCTGTAATTTTTCTCTTTGGTTGGGATGCGCGACGAATCAAACGCATAACTCAAATAATCAGGGTGCTGATTGGCACCGATGCTCGTCAAGGTGTAGAGCTGGAAATTCCCGGCGTTGACATCGCTTAGAAACGTCTGAAATTCAAAGGATCGGATTTCAAGCTGAATGCCGACTTGCTTGAATTGTTCCTGCAACACGGTGGCAATCTGACGAGCCAGCGGCAGGGAAGACGTTTTGATTTCAAGTTTGAGCCGTGTTTGAGGTCCGTCTCCATCCGGGTCGCGGTATCCGGCTTCGTCGAGCAGCTTTTTAGCCAGTGCCGGGTCATAGTCAAGCTTTGGCAGGTCAGCCGGATAGGCCCATTGCTCCGGCGGAAGTGGCCCATAGGCCGGACGCGCCATATTGCGCAGGACATTCTTGATAAAACTCTCGCGGTTGACGGCATGCACCAGTGCCTGTCGAACTTTGACGTTCTTCAAAATCGGGTCATCACAATTGATTCCAAGGTGGGAAATATTGGTGCCAGTACTTTGCCAGACAGTGAGATTGGCTGTTTGGGCCAGCTTTTCAACCGTGTCGGAAGCCAGATCGGCATTGACGGCTAACTGGACGCCGCCTTGACGGAGTTCGAGTTCACGGACGGCGCTATCCGGGATAAATCGGACGCGAACTTTTTCAAGCTTCGGAGCACCCTCAAAGTACTGAGGAAACGCCTCCATCGTGATTTCACGGTCAACCTGATAGTCTGCGACCTTAAATGGTCCAGTACCAATCGGTTTCGTTTCAGCCGTGCCGCCGCTGTCTTTTGGAATGATCCCAATCGCCACCAGACTGACCAGCATCGGAGAATTGGGCTCTTTACAGCGAAAGATCACTGTTTGTGGGTTGGGGGCTTCAATGACGTCAACCTTAATAAAATCGCCCTTCTTCGCGGAATTGAAATTTGGGTCGCGGAGCGTGTCAAACGTGTATTTGACGTCTTCAGCAGTTAACGGTTTGCCATTGTGGAACATCACCCCAGGTTTCAGATGAAAGGTAAAGACTTTGGCATCTGGGGTGACTTCAAAGGTCGCCAGTTCGGGAACGACCTCCAACCGGTCATTTTTGTTGACGAGTGTGTTAAAGAGCAACTGATGCAACCGGGCTGAGACGCTGTCATTGCCAACCCGAGGATCAATGCTCTTGGGGGCTTTTTCAGTTGCCATCACGAGCAACCCCGGTGTGGGCTGCTGGTTTCGCCGACAACCTGAGGCGAGTAAAAACGGAAGCAAAACAAGAAGTCCAAGACAGGCAAGTTTGTGCATAGGTAGGGGTTCCGGGTTCCGGGTTCCGGGTTCCGGGTTCCGGGTTTTCGAAGGAACGGGTTGAGGTTGGAAAAACGAGATGCAACGCTACAAATAGATTTTAGGCCCGCAGGGTCGTTGTGTAATAGCCGTGGTGCGAAGCCCACGGAAACAGAGCCAAATGAATCCAGGTTCCGTGTTTTCCGTAGTTTAAATGTCTGGAAATTTTCGGTAAGGTACTCATCAGCAGGGAGAATCTACCTTTCCTGGTTCTAGCACTTATCGGCGGCAAGGAACAAGTTTCGAAACCCTGAACCCTGAACCCCATACGCGCCAGGATAAGAAACCTTGTGTCCTTTCCGTTGGGATTGAATGATGCCGTCGTCGGGCCTGGGTCTCGTCCTGGCCGTGACCGTGGGCTTCGCACCACGGCTATTACACAACGACCCTGCGGGCCTCAAATTCTTATCCTGGCGCTTATGACCCTGAACCCTAAAATTTATCGTCCCGAGTGGGCCAGTTGAGCGGCAATGCTGTGTTTGAGATTGACCACTCGTTCCGCCAGGCGTTGGAAGGCAATCGAATCAAAGACTGGCGCCGCAGTCGCCCGTGATTTGACTTTGGCAATGCGATCAATTGACTGTTCGATTCGATTGCGAGTCAGTTTATTTTCACCGGCGGCTTTGACCAGGACCTGATGGGCTTCGACGGCGCGGTCCCTGGTATTGCAGATGAGCAACATGTCTTCACCTGCCAGCATGGCCTGCAGGACGGCATCTTTAAACTCGTAAGTTTGAGCAATTGCCCCCATTTCAAGGTCATCTGAAATTGCAATTCCACCAAACTCCAGCTTTTTCCGGAGCAAATCCGTCACAATGTTGGTGGAAAGGGAAGCCGGAATTCCAGCGTTGCCATCAAAGGTCGGATAACAGGCATGCGCCAGCATAATCGCATGAAGTCGCGTGTTGAGGCTGTAAAACAGGTTTTGGTATACGCTGATGTCTTCGGCCATCAATTGCGCCTGTGACCGGTGAACCGTCGGAAGTTGTTTGTGTGAATCAACCGATGAATCGCCCAGGCCAGGGAAGTGCTTGCCACAGCCAATGATGCCGTGATTTTGCAAACCTTCGAGATAGGCCCCTGCCAGCCGGGTGACTTTGAGTGAATTGCTCCCAAACCAGCGATCCTGCAATGCATTGTCCTGGCCTTCAACCACCGCCAGATCCAGCACCGGGGCAAAATTCATGTTGAGTCCCAGCAATCGGAGCATTTCCGCTGTCAAAAAACCCAGTTCATATGACAATCGGGCATCGCCCGTGGCTCTGATGTCCTGGGCCGAAGGCATCGGCTCGGTAATGGTGCGGAGCCGGTCAACCCGACCGCCTTCCTGATCAATGCTGATCATCGGTGGAACGCGGATAAAGCGCCGCAAGTCCTGGGTGAGTTCAGCAACTTGTTGGGGTGATTCCAAATTGCGGGCGAACAAAATCACCCCGCCTGGTTGAATTTCTTTCAACACCCGTTGGGTATCAGCATCAATGGTTTTGCCAGGAATTCCAATAAAAAGAAACTGGCCGACTTTTTGTTCAATCGGAAAAGAAGACATAAAAAATAGTGAGCAAGGTGAAAGAGGCAGATTTCAAAGCCAGGGCTGAAGAAAACGGGCTGAAGAAAAACTGGTGTTTCGTGCTTCGAAGGTATTGATTTCTAACCACTAACCACTAACCACATTCTTCATTCTTCATTCTTCATTGCAGGTTCTTGAGCCCCAGGCGTTAGCTGTTTGACTGGGCTTTGGTGACCAGGGCGCGCAGGCTTTGCGTGTAGTTTGGACGCGCGACGCCGCGTTCCGTGATGATGGCCGAGACCAGTTCGTTGGGTGTGACGTCAAAAGCTGGATTTGCCACCTGGACGCCTTCCGGAGCAATGCGGTTACCGGCGACGTGGGTGACTTCGGTAGGCGTTCGATCTTCAATCGGAATCTGGTCGCCGCTTGTCAGCGAGAGGTCAAGCGTGGAGATTGGAGCGGCAACATAAAACGGCAATTGATGCCGGTGCGCGAGCGTGGCGACCATATAGGTGCCGATTTTGTTGGCCACGTCACCATTTCCAGCAATCCGGTCAGCACCAACAACGGCACAGGTAATGCGGCCTTTTTTCATAAAGTGACCAGCCATGTTGTCGGTAATCAACGTGACCGGAATGTTGTCTTTCATCAATTCCCAGGCGGTCAGCCGGGCGCCTTGCAGGAAGGGCCGGGTTTCATCGGCAAAAACTTCGATCTTTTTGCCCTGTTCGACCGCGGCGCGAATCACACCGAGAGCCGTTCCATATCCGGCGGTGGCCAGTGCACCCGCATTGCAGTGGGTCAAAACCGTGGCGCCATCCGGAATCAAATCGGCGCCGTTTTTGCCCATCATCCGATTGATTTCGATGTCTTCGGCGTGCATGTCCTGGGCTTCGCGGATGATGCGTTCCTCAATATCGGCAATGGTTTTGCCATCGCGGCGGGCTTCGGTATAGACGCGTTTCATGCGTTCAATCGCCCAAAACAGGTTGACCGCCGTGGGCCTTGTCGCCCCAATGACCTGGCAGACCAGTTCAAATTGTTTGTCGAGGGCATCAAGGCTGGAGGCCGGAGGGTTTTGCACGCCCAGCGCAATCCCCATGGCGGCAGCCACACCAATCGCCGGTGCGCCACGAACCACCATTTCCCGAATTGCCTCGGCAACGCCTTCATAAGTTGTGTAAACAGGGTACAGTTCTTCGACCGGAAGCCGTCGCTGATCGACCATGCGCACGCCTTCAGCCGTCCATTCAAGTGTGATCATGTGAGGAAGTTCCTAACCGTGTGAGATGAGAAAATGGAATGTGCCTTTCGGTGATTGGAGGAAATCAGCGCGAATTGGCAAGAAACAGACATCTTACCCAGACCGGAGTGGCTTTGCAATTGATGCGTGGGGCAATCGAAGGGATGAGGGATGAAGGATGAGGGATGAAATAAAACCAATTCTTCATCCCTGAGTTTGCGAATCTTCAGCCCCAGCCTTTATTTCCGAAGCTGGTCTTCGATCTCGTGAGCGAAGTCAATGATTGTCTCGCGTTTGCCTGGGATGCTGACATACTCCTTGCCGGTCTGATCAACAATGATGAGGGAATAGGAAAAAGTTTTGGCGTTTTCGAGCCGGTAAGAAACATTTTTGATTTCGGTTCGCGCCAGAACTTTACTCCGGCCAGGAAGGGCGTAGTGCAGTGCCAGTGATTGCCCGTCAAATTTGAATGAATAAAACACCATCCAGTACTGAATATAGACATAGATCAACATTGCCGAAAAAAGCAGTCCGGCGGTGATGAGCGATGTCTTTTTGGAGAACTCGTAGCCCCAGAATTCAGACCGACGCGAACGGTTGTCAGACATGAGAAAGAAAATGATGCCGCTCAGCACTGCCCCAAGCAGGATCAGAAAGGTGCTCGCCATAGCGGCTGATTGAGTGGATTGGATAATGGCTTCTTGCATGGTCAATGTAGATTGGGTGAGTTGAGAGTTCCGCCTTCAGGCGGCTTTGCCCAGTAAATCAACTTTCCCCTGGTTATACAACTTCCCAACGACCATCAGCCAGAGAAACAGCAGGGTAATCATCACGAGCCAGACCGAAAAAAACTGCCAGATTGTACCGTGCATCGTCGCATCGGTGAGACGGAAAATTCCAACTCCAGTCAAAATGATCCCAATTCCATTGATGATTTTGTAAATAGAGATCACATTGCTTGTTGTTCCGTCGGAAAAAGCAAGAAGCAATCCAAGAACTGTGATTATGAGAAGAATACCAATACACTTGAATGCCAGTTCCACCCCAAGGCCAGGTGTTAATCTAAACACTGAATTGACCCCAAAACTGAAGGAGCAAATGGCTGGAAAACTTAATACCAGTCGCACCAAACTGAGTTTCCACTGGATTCGAATCATTGGCCAGAATCCAATTGGGTACACGGCATACATTGGAATTGTCTTTTCTGAGGTGCGATAGAGCCGAAACCCATCAAACAGGAACGACATCATAGGCGGAAGGCAGAACAGAAGTGTTGCTGCGATTGCAGATAAAGCGAGACAACACATTCCCAAAAAAGCTACGATTTTAAGTGCGGCGAAAAGAATTATCAGGTTGATTGGACCAACACGACTGATAAGGCTATCCCAGAAAAGAACTATATAAGGTAATATGAACAGGCAAAGGCTGATGCCAAGTGTTGTGACAAAACTATAGGCCCAAAGTTTTGTCCAACTCATGATTTTTTTGCTCCCAGCCATAAATTCTACGATATGCCGCTCAGATTGTGTGAGATAGCGAGCTGAAAGCTGCTCAACCCAGCCTTCTTTAGCCAAATCAAAGCCTGGAGCAAATAAAGTTCGTCTGACCAAAGCTATCATTAGATCGGGATCTTGCTCAGCAGACGGTGAACCCTCCAAAACCATGGAACTTTCTTTGTGAACTGGTTTTGAAGACAAGGGAATTTGAGGGAATGGGTTAAAGATGTGCGTCCGCGCAAGTGGGTCCTGACCTTCAAGTGAAAAACTGGCCCGCCATTGTTGAAACCGGCGTGACCTTTCGGCAATGAACAATACGGCTGGCACAAACACGACCAGGCAGGCAAAATCAGAATTCAGAATTCCATGGTGAAATGCATAACAAACCCAACTGGTCGGGAAAATCAACGTGAACAGTTCGAGCGTACCCCAGGGGGATGGGGAAAGGTGCAATGGAACAAGCACAGCGTGGAGTCCGACAACGAATATTCCCCACGGAAGAAGCCCCATACGCACTGCTTTGGGGAGAATGGTTGTCCACCGGTGAGCGAGCCAGACTACGCTTTCCCGGATTGTACTCACAAGCAGAAGTGTTATCCCAATCCCAATCAGGACTTTCAGCCAGCGATGAACCGGAGCAATCTCCAGATCCTCCTGCTTAATGAGTTGTGGAAAGAGACCTCCAAATATCAGCAAGCTAAAAAGAAAAAAGAGCCCAATTTGAATGAGAACACTTTTTCTCCAAGCAAAGTCAAAAAAGAGGGTATCCGGAACTGGTAACCCACGGAAAGCCTGGTGGGCAGGGGAATTCAAAAGTTTTTCTCGAATATTGCTGGCCCACCCAATACTGATACAGGTCACCGCAACCGAACTTATCCACCAAACGGGTGTTTTTTGAGAGCTTCCAAGCAGTAAAAAAAATCCAACCACCAGTGATGTTGCCGGTAGCAAGAGTATTCCAAGCAGTCCGTACCCGAACCTGGGCAGAAGCCAACGGAGTGTATCCATCAGTTGCCGGTTTCGATATTCACGCAAAAGTTCTGGTGACTGAGCAATGTGCGCACTTACTTTCTGCTTGAGAGTTGTTTCAAACTCAGGCCAGTACAGTTTTTTCATAGCGTTGACCCTCAACAGTAAAGTGACAGCCGGACAAGGTGACAAAATGACAGGATGACAGTCTGGAAACTGTTCATTCTCAAGCTGCTTTTCGGAGCAAATCAACTTTTCCGTGGTTATACAGCTTCCCAAAGATCCGCAGCCAGAGAAACATGAAGGTAATAGAGACCAGCCAGGCCGTGGCAAACTCCCAGGTCGGCCTCCAGAGTGCAAGAAATCCCAGACCTGTTATTCCTCCACCCAGCGTCAGGACAGCACTCACGCTAATGAAATTAAAGACCGAGACAATTCCAGACGAAGTTCCATTCCAAAAACAGTCAGCCATTCCAATAATAAATACTGTCAGCAGGATACAGGTTATTTTCAGAGCTATCTGGACACCAGTGAGCAGCGGATAGTGAAACAAATTGCAGGATCCGATACTGAGCAGGGCCACGCCTGGGAATATCAAAATTGAGCGAATCAAACACAGCTTCCATTGAATTCGAAGCATTGCCCAGAATCCAATTGGGTAGATGGCATGGCAGGGAATGATTTTTTCTGCGGCTCGATGCGACTGAAACCCAGGAAAGGAAAAACTAAAAGCTGGTGAACAGGAAAATTGCAAAATCTGGATCACCAAAACGAGATTGAAAAAACCAAAGCCAAGCAGGAGGATCATCCCTAAAAGTGGGAACAGCACCGAAAATAAGAATGGATTTTGTTTTCCTAAAAAATCGAAAAATCGAAGAAGCGCCGGTAAAACTGAAATGCTGAAAGAGGCAAAAGCTGTCCCACCAAGGATATACAGCCACAGCTTTGTCCAGTCGGTGGTTTTCTTTCCGCCGGACATAAACTCAAATAGGTGTTGTTCGGATGGTGAGAGAGAGCGAGCCACCAATCGTTCGACCCAGCCTTCCTTAGCCAGATCAAACCCTGGGGTGAACAGGTTTCGCCGAACCTGTGCTGCCATTAGATCGGAATCACTGGTGGCTGACGGCTGAGTCACAAAAGTCGAAGTGCTGGCAAATTCACTATATGCTGGTAAGGATGGGGTCGGGCTGGGTGGATTAAACAACCGGTTTGGTAACTGAATTTCTTGCCCTTCAAGCGCAAACGATGCCCGCAGTTGATGGAAACGGCGGAAGCTTCCAGCAAGAAACAAAAAGGCGGGTATGAAAGCGAAAAGACACCGGGAATCTAAAGCGAGCAGACCGTGGGAAAACGCATAACACACCCACCCAACCGGGGAGATCAAGGTTGAAAACTCAAGTATGTCTCCCGGCAAAGGGCTGAGGTGAAACGCGCCAAGCCCAACACTCAATCCCAAAACAAATATAATCCAGGGGAACAACACATACCGCACGGTTTTCAAAAGGTGTGTTGGCCAGCCTTGAAGCAACCGCACTGTGCTGGTCTGAGTGATCAACGTGAGAAGACCAGCCACCCCAAATCCAATCAAAATCTGGAACACCGGATGGATGGAATCAATGATTGAATGCCGTGCTGGCTGCGCTCCCCATAAACTTCCCAACGTGGCGGCGCTGAAAAGAATAAAAAATGCGATTTGAAAAAGATGAGTTTTGCTCCAGATACAATTGAAAAAGCCAGGATTTGAAATTGGGAGGCCACAAAAAACCAGGTGGGCTGGCGAGACCTGTAATTTATCTCGCACAAAGGAAGCCCAGGCAAGGCTCGCGCAGGTGGCCGCAACCGGAAGTAAAAACCAGAACGCCTGCGCGTCGCTCCCTTTTGGAACGGCAAACAAAAAAAACACCGCCAGTGTCCCCAGCCCAAAAATAAAGGTTCCCAGTCCATATACAAGCCAGGTCAGAAGATGCTGGAGCATCGTCGTTACTTTCCGCTTGCGGAACTGACTCAAAAGCTCTGGTGATTGAGCAATATGCGCACTCACTTTTTGTTTGAGAGCCGTTTCAAACTCAGGCCAGTACAGTTCTTTCATGGGCTTGACTCCTGACGCAGAGGTACTCTGCACAATGGCTGCCGAAAGGACAAAAAGGACGAAAACAAAGATCTCGAAAACCCGGAACCCTAAGCCCCAAATCCTGACAAGATGACCAACTGACAAGGTGACAAGGTGATTTTTTTCATCCCCCATCCCTCATCCCTCATCCCTTCAGAACCCAGCAACCCTAAGTGAGTTAGCAAAAGTTATTTGAAAAATAGCGAATGAGAGTTAAGCTCGACGGATGAGAAAAGCGAGGAGTCCATCAGAACTGGGGTTGAGTC
>JACQXX010000013.1 GCA_016208495.1 Acidobacteriota bacterium
ATAGACAAAACCGGAAAAATAACTTAAATGGCTGGATTTTGATGAGCAAGCCAGGCTTCATTCTGTCACCTTGGTGACCCATCCTGTTTGCACAAAATCTAGGCTTCGCAGGTTAAAACCGAAACCTCGCTGTAGTATTAGTGGTTAGAAATCAATGCTTTCGAAGAAGACCCAACCGCTAACCACTTTCTTCATTCTTCATTCTTTTGCTGTACCGGGGGCTTCTTTCTTCAACGATTTTTGGAAGTATTGACGAAACAGGAAGTCCTGTTTCTCCTGAGTTTTATGACATGCATAACACTCACCCTGCGTTTCACGACGGATGATGGTTGTACCCTGGCTGTTTAGCTCCAAAAACTCCCAATCCCCGCCATTTGGGTTAAACTTTGGCTCGCGTTTGACCATGGCCACCAGTAGTTCTGGGCTTTGGCTTTCTTTCGAGAGGAGCTTTTCCCGAACAATTATGGTACCAGGCAGTAACTGGGTACCGGCTTTTAAAGGGGCCAAACCGATGAAGTTGACGTAACCGTGCCCGTAACCTGATTCAGCTTCTTCACCACTGTTGTGTATGTTTCCGTCGGACCCGACGAAGTAGGTATCTCAGCCAGTTCGCCTGGCTTTTGGCACAAAGGTTGGTTCTTCAGTTAGCCGATACCAGTTTTTATAGGTCGCAAAACCAGGTCCTGGCTGAATGGGTACGTCCAAAATGAAAGTTTGCGCCTTTGCTGAAGATGCTGACCTGGATAAATCCAAAGCAACCAATCCAAAGTAGAGTCCAGCCAGTCCGATGACACAAAGCAACAAAGCAAGTACTCGTACTCTGTTGCCCCCAAATTTGTGTTGCAGCATACAAACCTCCGACGGACTGGTAAATTTGGTGGTTTCCCAGGTGAAGAATTGAAGTGGTTTTGGTTCTCAGTCCACAAAGTAGACCCCGACACGTTGGCCCGGTTTCTGCGCTCAAAACGGCTCATTTTCTCAATTCTTCATTCTTCCATCTTCGTCGTGGTTGATCAGTGACCTGGTTCGAGCCAGAAAACTGGTTTTTGACGGATCGGGTGTTCGCTTTTTGAAGGTCTCCAAAAAATACCGACCAAACAGAAAATCCTTTTGGTGCTGGCTTTTATGGCAATTATAGCATTGGTTATTTGCTTCACGGCGTTGGGCAGGTATTCCCTTCTTATCAAAAACCAGAAAATCCCAACCGACCACCCCAAATGAATCAAACTCTGGAGCATGTTTCACCATGGCAACTAGAAGCTCGGGATCGGTACTATCTTTGGTGGGGAGTTTCTCCCGAACGATTGTGGTTCCTGCCGGTACTGGAACGCCAGCCTTTAACGGCGCAAATCCGATTGGATTGATATACACATGCCCATAACTGGCACCAAAGATCTTTGCATTTTCCTCATTCATTTCAGGTTGGTTGTCATCACCGATGACAAAGGTCAAATTTCAGCCAGTGGGCATTGCCATTGGGGCATAGGTTGGTTCCTCAGTCAGCCGAAACCAGCGTTTGTATTCGTTCACTCGTGACTCTGAATGAATGGGTTCATCCAGAAGAAAACTTTGGGCGCTGACGGCTGGTGAAGGTTGGATTAAGTCCACCACACCGAGCAGAAAACAGGCTCCCAGGAGCCAGAACAAACACACCACCAACCGAACATTCTTTCCAATGACCTTCCACTGGCTGCCTTGTCGCATACAAACCTCCTATGCACCGGCAAATTTGACTTTTTCTCCTGATAAAAGTTCGTGGATTCCCTGGGCCGCGTGTTTTCCGGCCTGGGCCGCATCAACGGCTTCCCGGCCACCATTGACACAATCACCGCCAGCAAAATATTTCGGGTTGGCGGTTTGTTTTGTTTCTGGATTGACTTTGATTCGACCAAGTTCATCAAGTTCAATCCCAGGAATTTGACTTAAAAACGTCACCAGTTTTTGCTGTCCGAGGGCCTTTACCACCATATCGGCTTTGATTTCAAACTCAGTTCCGGGGATGAACTCAAATTTGCGACGGCCTTTTTCATCTGGTTCCCCAAGCTGAGTCCGGACACACAACACGGCTTTGACGCCCGTTCCATCGTCATTTGCCAGAATCTCAACTGGGGCCGTGTGCCAGCGAAATTCAATCGCGTCCTGCTTGGCCAGTTCATATTCGTAGCTATAGGCCGGCATCTCCCGTTCTGAACGGCGATAAATCATCAAAACCTCTTCGGCTCCGAGTCGTTTGGCCTGGGTTGCCGCATCCACTGCCGTGTTTCCAGCCCCAATCACCACCACCGTTTTTCCAATTGGGACGTGAGCCCACTCGCGGGTTTTAATGCGCTCAATGAAATCAAGCGCTTCATACACTCCCAGCAAGCCTTCGCCTGGAATGCTCAGCTTGATGGTTGAACCCAATCCAATACCCAAAAAAATTGCTCCATGGCGGCTTTCCAGGTCAGCGATTGAGATATCACGCCCAATTTCGGTATTGACCAGAATCTTGACACCTAACCGCTCAATCATCTGGACTTCTTCAAGCGAAACACGCTGGGTCATTTTGTATTCGGCCATGCCATAGGTGTCGAGTCCGCCAGGGAGTGCCCGGCGTTCATAGATCGTCACGTCATATCCCAGGCGGGCCAGATATGCGGCACAGGCAATCCCAGCCGGACCAGACCCGATAATTCCCACTGATTTTCCATTTGACTCACCTGCTTTGAAGAGGTCGCGTCCAATTTTCATGGCTGCATCAGTTGCATATCGCTGCAACCGACCAATCATAATCGGCTGGTGGGCCAGCGCATTTTCGACACAGGCCCCGACACAGAGGGCTTCAACCGGGCACACCCGCGCACAAGACGCGCCAATCGGATTAGCGTCAAAAATCGTTCGTGCCGATCCGATCAAATTCCCGGAAGCGATCTTTTTGATGAATTTCGGCACGTCAATATGGGTCGGACAGGCTCGGGTGCAAGGCGCATCAAAGCAAAACAGACAGCGATTGGATTCCAAAATCGCTTCGGCGTCCGACAAGGATGGTTCAAGTTCCCGAAAATTGTGTTCGATGGTTTGATGGTCGAGCAATGGGGTTGGGTGAGTGGACATGGACACTACTCCTCAATATTTTTCTTTCTGCGGTTTCGGATTGGGAAAGGCGGTCTTCTCAAAAATTAAAGACCCAAGGATGATACAAGGAATTACAGTTGATCAGGGTCAATTCCCATTTCTCGGAGTCGAGCAGCCAGTAGTTCGAGTCGTTGCAGAGCCTGCTCTTTTTCAATTCGTTCAGCCTCGGCACGCTGGGATTCAGCTTCGGCACGCTGGGATTCAGCTTCGGCACGCTGGGATTCAGCTTCGGCACGCTGGGATTCAGCTTCAGCCTGTTTTTGGGCTTGTTTACGAAGGATTTCCAAATCGGCAAATGTCAAGAATGGCTCACCGTCAGGTCGGAATAATCGAAACATATTCTCTCCAGTTTCAAATCGAATCCCCAACCGGGGGCTGACCCAACCGTTTAATTCAGGAATTAACTCAAATCTTGCTTCTTTCCGGATCCAACCGCTGGCGTCTTCCCGGTCAGGGTCATAGAGGTAATATTCCTCAACGCCGTGCTCTTCATAAAATAGCTTTTTGCGCTCCATTTCGGAGAGCCGGTTTCCTGGAGAGCGAATTTCAAAAACCACCTGCGGGGCAATTCCGCCTTCTTTCCACTGCTGGTATGACCCTCGGTCACCTTTAGGCCGCCCAAACACCACCATGGCATCTGGTGCCTGGCGAATATCGCGCTTGCCCTCAACCGGGTACCACAACAAATCACCGGCAATAAAGACGTTTGGATCATCAAGATAGAGCAGTTCCAGGTTTTCCTTGATAATCACAATCCAACGGAATTGTTTGGTGTTATCGGCCATTGGCTTCCCGTCGCATTCTGGATAAAAAATTTCCGGTTTGGCTTCAGTTGGGTTAAGTAATTGGGGTTGTTCGATCACGGCTGCCATAACTCACCTCCGGCTGCCTTGAAAAATGGCCAGCGTCAATATGATGAAAGAGTTGATTCAAAAAAGAATAGGGAAAACTAAGTATAAATTTCTTAAACAAAATTACAAAGTGAATTCCAGAAAACTGAGGGCTGAAAAGACCAAGGCTGGTCTTTTCAGCCCTGGTTTTCTCAGCCCTGCACGATAGCCCCATACGAATCAGGCCGCCGGTCGCGGAAAAACTGCCACGTATTGCGGACCTGACGGATCATATCCAGATCGAGATCAGCCACGACCAGAGCATCCTGGTCTCGTGGTCCAGTCGCCAGAAACTGCCCGCGCGGGTCGCAGAAATAACTCTGGCCATAAAATTCGCCGATGTTCCACGGGGCTTCGGTTCCAACGCGGTTGATGGCACCGATGAAATACCCATTGGCCACCGCATGGGCGGGTTGTTCGAGTTTCCACAAGTATTCTGACAGCCCGGCCACAGTTGCCGATGGATTAAAGACGATCTCGGCGCCGTTCAAACCAAGGATGCGGGCCCCCTCGGGGAAATGCCGGTCATAACAAATATAGACCCCAATCCGGGCAAAAGCAGTTTCAAACGTCGGGTAGCCCATGTTTCCAGGTCGAAAGTAGAACTTTTCCCAGAAACCTGGTGCGACGTGCGGAATATGATTTTTGCGATATTTGCCAAGGTATTTTCCGTCGGCATCAATCACCGCCGCGGTGTTGTAGTAAATCCCGGTGATTTCCTCTTCATAAATCGGCACCACCAGGACCATCCCGTGTTGTTTGGCGACATCCTGCATCAGGCGCACGGTTGGGCCATCCGGGATTTTCTCAACCGCTTCGTACCAGCGGGTCTGTTGTTCGGCACAAAAGTAGGGAGTGGTAAATACTTCCTGAAAACACAGAATCTTAACGCCCTGTTTGGCGGCGTCTTCGACCAGTGCCAGGTTCTTTTCGATGTTTAACCGCTTGATTTCCTCAATCGGTGCCTCGGTTGAACCGGCATTGGTCGTCTGAATGAGACCACATTTGATGATGCGGGATGACATAGATTTAGGACTCCTTGATGAGACTTGGGTGATTTCGCATGAAGATAAAATAAAGCACAAATCCAATCGCAAACGTGACAAACCAGGCATAGGTGTAGAGCGTGTCCAGCATACCAGGGTTCGCTACCTGGCCCCCCGGTGTGGCGGCAGCGCGCAAAAATCCAGGAACAACCGGTATCACTGCAACCACAAAACTGATTAACGCATACCAGTTAAACCCCCCGGTGTAGCTGTACCGCCCCTTCTCGTTAAACAACTCAGCCAGTGACAGCCGCTGACGCCGGAGCACCCAGTAATCACAAATCATAATACCGGCAATGGCCCCCATCAGACCAGAATACCCGATCAACCATGTGAAAATATATGCCCCCATTGATCCAAGCAATTTCCAGGGCATCATCATCACACCCATCACGGCTGTAATGATTCCGCCCATCACATAGGAAATCCGCTTTGGATTCAGGTTTGAAAAATCATTGGATGGGGAAACCACATTGGCCGCCATATTGGTCGTTAACTGGGCTGCAAAAATGATAATTGTGGCAAACAAAATGACCCACAGGCTGTTAAATCGTGAGACCAGTTCGACCGGATCGGGAATTGGTTTTCCAAAGATCAAAAGTGTGGCGCTGGTGACGGTGACGCCGATGAAGGCAAACGCGGTCATCGTCAACGGGAGTCCCAACGCCTGCCCCATCATTTGGGACCGCTGGGATTTGGCATAGCGCGTGAAATCGGGAATATTCAAACTCAGCGTGGCCCAGTATCCAACCGAAGCTGTCAACGCACCTGGAAAAATTGTCCAAAACGCATTCTGTTGTTTTTGAAGCGCGCTTGATTCCTCCAAAACTCTGCCCAATCCCCCTGCCCGTGATGAAGCCCACCACAGCAGCACGGCGCCACCAAAAAGCAACAGTGGTGCCGACCAGGTTTCAAGGTATTTGATCCCTTCAATACCTTTTAAAATGATAAAGACCTCAATACCCCAGAACAGGAAAAAAGCAATCCAGGTGTGGAATGCGACCCCGAGTACTCCACTTCCTCCAAAAAGCTGTCCCCAACTGCCGGACATGGCTGAAAAAAGTGAATCCAGCGCCGCTCCCCCAATCCAGGTCTGAATTCCAAACCAGCCACAAGCCACAATCGCACGTGCCATGGCCGCTACGTTGGCGCCTTTGGTGCCAAATGACGCCCGACACAAAACCGGAAACGAAATTCCGTACTTGGTGCCGGCATGGGCATTTAACACCATTGGAATCAACACGATGGTATTCCCAAGCAAAATGGTGATCATTGCCTGCCACCAGTTCATCCCGGCTTCGATAAATCCACCCGCCAGCGTGTAGGTGGTAATCACCACGCTCATGCCAATCCACAAGGCGGCAATATTCCAGGTTGACCAGGTTCGCTCTTTGATCGTGGTTGGGGCCAGGTCCGGATTCCAGAGCGAACTGGCGGAAACGTCCGTGGTGAGTTCTTCAAAATCGTGATGGTGGGGCATAGAGAAAACCTGACAAGGTGACAAGGTGACAAGGTGACCAGATGACCAGGTGACCAGGTGACGGAAGGGCGCTGTTGCTTTGAACTGCGCCCCCTTACTGAAAACTTGCAATCCTGACGGCTTGACTGCTTATTGGCCGACGATTTCGTTGGGATGAAACCCGGCCCGGCGGGCTTCTTCCTGGAGTGCAAACCAGTCGGCATCAATTTGATTGAGTTGTTCTTGATAACTTTGCAGACGCTGGGTCAGGATTTCCTGCTCGCTCGGCCCCTGTTGAATGATATACCAGCCCGTTGGGCGGTTTGGGTCCGGCGTGGTTTTTGATTGGGGATAAGACGCTCCCCATTCGCCCCGTTGATACCGAGACAGGCGCTCCTGGGTTTGAGCCATTTGGGTTCTGAGCGATTGCGCTCGCTGGGTTAAGGCCCGGGCACGTTGCTTGAACATCAATTTTTGAAAAGCTTTTTCCTGTTCTTCCGACCGTGGTCCCGATGAAGGATACCCACCATATCCGTCAGAGTTCATTCCCGGCCCCATTGGAGGATACCCATACATCCCTGGTGGCATTCCGGGTCCCATCGGAGGATAGCCATACATTCCCGGCGGCATTCCCCCAGGAGGCATGCCAGGTGGCATCCCTGGTGGCATTTCAGGCCCACCAGCCATTCGGGGATCCATCGGATTTGGCGGTTTGGGTTTTTCAGTCGAATGCTCTTTGGCTCCGCTTGGAAAATCATCATTCGTCAGGACAGTTCTCTGAGGCCGTGAATTGACTGAATAGGCAATAATTTCTTTGGGTTGGTCAGCAAGCACTTTCACCACGTCGGCAAACCCAGCAAATCCCGCGTGGTTGAGTGCCGTAAACCCTTCTGAATCAGTCAGGGTTTTATCAGCGCCCCGAGCCAGTAACAATTTGACCATTTCAAGATTTCCAGCCGCCGCCGCCAGCATCAGCGCCGTTTGCCCTTGCCCATTTTTGGCATTGACGTTTGTGCCCCGTTTGATGAGCGCTTCAAGTTCGGAAAGATTGCGATTCGCCACAAGTTGAAAAATATCTTTTTGGCCCACCGTCGTTTTCGCCCCCTGCTTTTGTGCCAGCACCGGCATAACACAGAGACAAAACGCCAGGAGGGTGGCAATTTTCAAAAACATACAACCCCCATCTCCAGGCACCAGGCACCTGGATGCATCAAATAGTTTGGAGTATTTCGGGGAACATCCGAAGTGAAGTCTTGTGGCTGGTACTTTTTACACTAAAAGGAAGGCTGGGAAAAAGAAAAAAATAGCAAAATGGTGAAATAGTAGGGTAGTGAAGTAGCGAAATAGTGAAGTAGCGAGATAGCGAGATAGCGAGATAGTGAAGTAGCGAAGTAGTGAAGTAGCGAAATAGTGAGATAGTGAAGTAGCGAGATAGCGAGATAGCGAAGTAGTGAGGAGTTACTCAAGAGTGAGGCAGGAAATTGTTCAAGGTTGAACAATAATTTATCTCTTTTTTTTCCAAAGATTTACAGGGAACAGATTGCATACCTGCCCGGCTCAATTCGAGCAGTGTTATTGATTCTCATTGCCTTTGGATTGACTCCCCATTTGTGAGCCCTATTTCGCGACTTCACTATCTCACGACTTCGCTATCTCGCTATCTCGCTATCTCGCTATCTCGCTATTAAAGTCAGTGATCTTCCACCAGACCGTAAAACCCAAGACTGGGCTCGGAACGGCTGGGCTCGTTCTCGATGTTTGTTTTCCCGATTGGAGTGGGGTTGTTTTGAAACAGAGTGATGAAGGCCACGCCAGCCAGAATGACGGCTGAGGCAATCAGCGTGCGACCAGTGATGATTTCTCCGGCCAGGGCCCAGCCGAGGGCGACGGCCACCACCGGATTCACATAGGCATAGGTGGCAACTTGCCCAGGTGCGCACACCCGGAGCAGCCAGGTATAAGTCGAAAAGGCCACCACCGAACCAAAGGAAATCAGGTACCCGACGGAAATCAACGATTTTGTTGAAATCTGGTCCAGATGAACCTGTCGCCACTCTCCGGTCAGGGTTCCAGTTAGTAACAGCAACCCACCACCCGTGAGCATCGTCATCGCCGTTGCCAGCGTTGGGGAAGCTGGTAAGTCAGCTTTTCTTGAGTAGAGTGAACCAATCGCCCACGCAATTGTGGCCGCCGTGACAGCCAGAATTCCGCCGAGGTGGATGCCGTGCCCGCTGGCAAGCTGGGACGGTTCAATCAAAATCACCATGCCAATCAAACCAGCCAGCAAACCAAAGATGACCCCACGGCTGGGGCGATTTCCCTGTGGTTGGAGCCACTCAAACAGAACAATCCACAATGGCTCGGTCGCAACCAGGAGGGCAGCCAATCCTGAGGAAATAAACTGCTCTGACCAGACGACGCCTCCGTTGCCAACCAGGAGGAGCAACGCGCCAATGATTGTGGCTGAGCGCCAGTGGGCAAGCGTCAATCGTTCCCGATTTCGCCACATGGACCAGCCAAACAGCAGTCCTCCCGCAATCAGGAAGCGAACGCCAGCCATCACAAACGGTGGAAGTGTTTCAATGGCAAAGCGATTGGCTAAATAGGTCGAGCCCCAAATCAAATAGATGGCGGCAAACGCCACAACCAGTTTCCACCGAGCTACCTTCGTAAAGAGTTGCATGCCGATAAACCTCCTTCACATGCAGGTCAGATCGGCATTTCAGTTGACTCCTTGAGGGTTTCCAAAACGATGGTGGTGCGCGTGGTGAGCACCGAAGGAATCGTGCCGATCTGGGTTCGAATAATCTTGCCTAACGATTCAGTATCCGCGGCCCGGATTTTGACCAGATAACAGTCTTCTCCGGCGGTGTCGTGGACTTCGAGCACCCCTGGAATCTGGGCGAGCAACTTTCCGGTAGCAATGTCGTTGACCCGGTCGTTGCTGCGCACCGCAACAAAAGCCAGCAAACCCAACCCCAACGCTTTCGGGTTGATCTCGGCGCGATAGCCCTGAATCACCCCGCGTTCTTCGAGTTTGCGAATCCGCTCTAAAATCCCCGATGGCGCCATGCCAAGTTGTCGGGCAATCTCGGCATTTGAAGTTCGCGCTTCTTTTTGAAGAATCGTCAGTATTTTACTATCAATTTCATCAATCATACTTAAAAATAGGCATATTAAAGAACAATCATCTCATAAAACGATATTTTAGAGAATAAAGTTCTCTTGTCAACCCTTCCTTTCTGAAAAATAGCCAGGTGGTGGTTGCGGTGCGAACCTTTTCGAATTGAAAATATCCAGGCACAATAGCTGAAGAAACCTTCGTCTGACACTGTAATTTCCGCACCCCTTCAACGTCTCAAACTCCTGAAGCTCAATCGTTTTCCCCATGTGCCAGGATCTGGCGCTTATGGAGGTCAGAAATTAGGGTTTTCGAAGCCTGGTTCAAAGCAACGGCGCCTTTCCATTCTTTTCGTCCTTCTTGTCCTTCTTGTCCTTTGATTTCCCTAAACCCCGCAACCCTGAACCCAAATCCCACCGGAGATTTCCCCTATGCCAGGCTGGCTCTCACGTTCCATCGGTCTGTTTTTTATTGGGTTGCTGCTCGTGGCTGGTGGTGCTCACCACTCACCAGTTCAATCCCAATCGCAGTCTGCGGCTTATGATTTTCAAAACCCGACCCAGCGTGAGATGAGAGGTGGTGAAACTCACACCTACACCTTCAAGCTCAAGGCAAATGAGTTGATGAGGTTGGTGATCGAACAACGTGGCATTGATGTTGTCCTGCGCTGGCTTGGACCGGATGGAACGGTGTTGGACGAAGTTGACAGCCCCACTGGAATACAGGGACCCGAGACACTTATCACCTTCGCTGACCAGGCCGGGACCTACCATCTGAACGTGGTCTCACCAAACCAGGCCGCTGCTGCTGGGAGCTATGAACTCAAAGTTGAGGAATTTGAAGCCGCTTCCCAACAGGGACGATTTCGCTATGAAGCCACCAAATTGAACAATCAACTGACGCATCTTTTCCAGGCTGGAAAATATGATGAAGCTTTGCAACTTGCCCCACAGGCCATCGAAGAGTGCGAAAAATTCTTAGGTGCCGATCATTATACCGTGGGAGACAGCCTCAACACTCTGGCCGAACTGTACCGAATCAAAAGCGATTATGCGAAAGCCGAACCCTTGTACCAGCGGTCGCTCCTGATTATGGAAAAATCCCTGGGGCCCGATCATCCGAATGTCGCCAAAACAATGAACAATTTGGCAGTCCTGTATCAGGCCAGGGGCGATTTTCTTCGAGCTGAAGCCCTGTATCAGCAATCACTTGGAATTTATGAAAAAGCCCTGGGGCCCGATCACACCTGGGTGGCCAGTATCTTGAACAGCCTCGCGGTGTTATATCGAACCAGGGGTGATTATGACCGACCAGAGCTGCTCTATCAGCGATGCCTTGCCATCAAAGAGAAAGCGCTTGGCCCAGACCATCCAGAAATTGCGATTGCCCTTTCCAACTGGGCGTATTTCTATTATTTCAAAGGAGATTTCGTCAAAGCAGAGCCTTTCTTCCAACGGTCGCTGGCGATTTCAGAGAAAGTCTTTGGCCCAGATCACCCAGATGTTGCAGCCAGCCTCAATGGCCTGGCGCTGGTGTTTCGTGCCAAGGGTGACTATGCCCAGGCCGAATCGCTTGCCCGGCGGTCTCTGGTGATTCGGGAAAAAGCCCTTGGCCGGGATCACCCCGAAGTGGCCCAAAGTCTCAATAATCTGGCCTTGATTGTCACGGCCAGAGGTGAAACGTCCACGGTTGAGCCGCTTTTCCAACGGGCGGTTGAGATTTACACCAAAACACAGGGACCACATAGCACCACCGTCGCGTCCAGTCTTGCCAACCTGGCCCAGTTTTATGAAACCAAAGACGATTACGCCACCGCCGAACCACTCTTGAAACGGACGCTTGAAATTCGTGAAAAAGCATTTGGTCCAAACCACCCGGCAGTGGCAGAGGCACTGTTTCATCTGGCGGCTCTGTACCAGGCAAAAGGCGACATTTCCCAGGCCATTCTCTATCAGTCCCGAAGTAATGAAGTCAGCGAGCGTGATTTGATGCGCAATCTGGTATCGGGATCTGAACGGCAGAAGTTGCTCTACCTGAATCAGACCGCAACCATCACTGAGCGAACCCTATCACTCAATATGCAAGCAGCACCTCAGAACCTTGAGGCCCGCCAGGTTGCTCTGACGGTTCTCTTGCGTCGCAAAGGACGGGCACTCGATGCGCTAACTCAAGCTATCGAAACCTTGCGTCAGAAGCAGGATCCGGAAACCCAGAACCTGCTCGATGACTATGCACGCCTGACCAGTCAAATTTCGGTTCTTACCTTACGCGGTCCCGGAAAACAAAAACCAGAAGACCATCTGGCCTACTTGCAGTCTCTGGAAGAACAAAAAGAAAAACTGGAAGCCGCTATCAGCCGTCGCAGCAAGGAATTTCAAGCCCAAACCATTCCTGTCACACTTGAAGGCGTTCAAAAGCTCATCCCGGCCCAGGCCGTCCTGCTCGAATATGCCGTGTATCGGCCCTATGACACCAAAGTCAATCGCTTTGGTCCTGCGCGTTATGTGGTGTATTCGCTTGATCAACAGGGAAAAATCAATGTCGCTGACCTCGGGGAAGTCCAACACATTGACGAAAGCGTGGCGAAACTGCGTCAGCTTTTGAGCAATTCCAGGTCAGATCTTGAAAATGAACTCAAACCGGCTGCCCAGGACCTGAATCAGTTGGTTCTCAAACCAATTCGGTCTCTCATCGGAAATGCCCGCCAGTTGCTTATCTCACCTGATGGTGGGTTGAGTTTGATTCCCTTTGCGGCTCTGGTAGATGAAACCGGATCGTTTCTACTTGAACAATACCAGCTCACATATTTAACCAGCGGGCGTGATTTGCTTCGGCTGGCGGTGAAAGTTGAGAGTCATCATTCCCCGGTCATTCTGGCTGACCCGGATTACTCCACCGGCAAAGGGCCAGTTCTGGCTGGGAAACAATATAAGCCGCTTTCCCGACTCATTGGAACGAAAGTTGAAGGACAATCCCTAAAAAGTCTCTTTCCCAAAGCTGATCTCAAAATGCAGGCTCAAGCCTCTAAACCAGCACTGAAAGAAGTAAAGCGACCTGAAATCCTGCACATTGCCACCCACGGGCGTTTTCTGGAAGATAAACCCCAACCTCAACTCCCTCAGATGGCACAACGCTCGCTGGTACCGGTTGAACCACAAGGAAATGCCGAACAACTCAAGCTGGAGAATCCGCTCCTGCGCTCCTGGCTGTTTTTTGCCGGTGCCAATTGCAGCGATGCTGGCGAAACTGACAGCACGTTGACGGCCCTCGAAGCCGCCCAACTCGATTTGTGGGGCACAAAACTGGTCGTCCTCTCGGCTTGTGAAACCGGTGTCGGCGAAGCCAAAACCGGTGATGGTGTGTATGGCCTTCGTCGGGCGCTGGTTCTGGCCGGCAGCGAATCCCAAATGATGAGCCTGTGGTCAGTTTCAGACCGGGCTACAGGGGAATTGATGGTTGAGTATTACACCCGACTCAAAGCTGGCGAAGGCCGCGGCGATGCTCTCCGCAACGTCCAGCTCAAGATGCTCAACGACCCCAAACGGCGTCATCCGTTCTACTGGGCGTCATTTATCCAGTCCGGGGAATGGGCCAATTTAGCTGGGGTGAGGAAGAAATAGGGTTCAGGGTTCGGGGTTCCAGGTTCCGGGTTTTCGAAGCACGGTTCAAAGCAATTCCGTCTTTCCCTTCTTTTCGTCTTTTTCGTCCTTTTTGTCCTTTGATTTCCCCGAACCCTGAACCCCGAACCCTGAACCCTGAACCCCAACTTGTCCACAACTCTGGCACTTTGATTCAAAGACAGGCTATGCTGTCGGTGCATCCTCTGATTTCCGCCAAATTCAGAATCATTCAGTACCGAGGCACTTCCCTATGCTCAGATTTGTTGCAATCTGTCTGGTTGTGGGCCTTTATCTGGTCTGGCCTTCGTTTGGGTTTGTTTCTGATTCGGTTGTTGCTCAATCCACCTATGGATCATTTGTGGGAACGGTTTCTGATGAAACCGGGGCCCGAATTGGCGGTGCAAAAGTCGAAATCACCAACGAGCAAACAGGACTCACGCGAACTGTTGATACCGATGCGGATGGTAATCTTTTGATTATCAATCTGGATGCTGGCCTCTATGAAATAACTGTTTCGGCCCCATACTTTAAGACCTTGCGTTGGCCTGCTGTTCAGTTACTGGCTCGCCAAACTATCAGATTTGATTTTATTTTGAGTACTTCAGATGATTGTATATTTATTGATGTCCCTGGTACACCGACAACCACCGACTCTCCAACCATTTCAGATTCCAAATCCGGTCGCGAAATCAACGAACTCGCCCTCAATTTCCGGGCGACGAACAACACCAGCCCGATTGTCGTGGCCACGCTGGCGCCGGGTGTGCAACAGGACCGTGACGGCAACATCAGCATTGCCGGGAGTTTGCCCTACATGACGTCGGTTTCAATTGATGGAATTTCCACGCTCAACAGCCGGTTCAATGGCCCGGTCAGGGATTTGTTTCCGTCGGTTGAAAGCATCGCGGAATTTAAAGTCAGTTCGTTTAATAACAATGCCGAATTTGGTCAGGTGACCGACCTCACCACCACTTCACGAAGCGGACAAAACGAATTTCACGGTTCGGCCTTTTGGTTTCATCAAAATCGGGCGTTGAATGCCACCGACCCGTTTGCTCCGAGCGACCCGGCCCGACCTGGAAAACGACTCAAACCGGCACTGGTGGCCAATAGTTTCGGCGGAAATGTGAATGGGCCAATTTCAATTCCGAATTTTTACGATGGACGCAACCGTTCATTTTTCTTCTTCAATTATGAGGGCGTCCGGCGTCCAAATCAGACATTACTTTCAGAAATCGTGCCGCCAGATGCCTTTCGAACCGGCGACCTGTTGAGCATTTCCTCCCCGTTGATCAATCCTTTTTCGGGCCAACCCTTTGCCCGCAATCAGGTTCCGGTCAACCCAACATCAGCCAAAATTTTGGAATTGCTCTACCCTCGTCAGAATCAAGCCACGGGAACCGCGATTCAGCCCAATTTTGTCGCCAACGTCCCCGGCGCCTACGGCGTGAACGGCTTTGATGTGCGCGGCGACCATGCTTTCAGCGAACGCAAAACCGTGTTTGCCCGCTATAGCCACAAAAATGTCACCGACACCGGCACGGACGGCACCGGAAGCTACAACCTTCAAAACGGGACGTTTTCGCGCATCACCGAAGTTCGGAACCTGGCGGGTTCGTTCAACTGGATTTTCACTCCCAATGTGCTCAATGAATTTCGGGCTGGATTGTCACGGTCAACGTTTCGAACCACCTACCCGCTGGCGGCTGATGGCGGAGACCTGATTCAATCCCTTGGCCTGACGGGACTTCCACCGACACCCGCTTCAGGAGGCATTCCAAATTTCAACTTCACCGACGGCACCTTTATTTCAACCAGCCCAGGTCGTCCGCGCACGATTTCAAATCGAACCATCCAGCTTGCCGATAATCTCTCGTGGGTCAAAGGCCGCCACACCCTGAAATTCGGTGTGGATTACCAGTACCTTGAATTTTCAGATATTTTGACCTTTTTCAATGGCGATGAATTTGGCGAATACAACTTCACCGGGCAGTTTACCGGAAACGCCTTTGGTGATTTTCTGCTTGGGCTGCCGGCTTCAACGACCTATGCCCAGAACGGGCCCGACGGGAACCCCTTTACCCACAACATTTCCTTTTTTGTCCAGGATGAAATCAGAATGACGCCAAAGCTGACTGTCAATCTGGGCCTGCGCTACGAACTGCACCTGCCGTTCAAAGACAAAACCAACCAGCTTGCCAACTTTGACCGCTTTTTTCCTGGCGGACGGGTCGTGGTCCAAAATCGAACTGGCCTGGGCCTGGTGGCGCAATCGTTCAAAGATGCGATTGGCAACACGCCGATTGTGGTTTCAAGCGACGCGGGTTTCCCCGAAGCACTCCGGGAAACGGATAAAAACAACTTCAATCCACGGATTGGGCTGGCTTATCGTCCACTTGAAAATACCAAAACGGTGGTTCGTGGCGGGTTTGGTATTTACACGGTAACGGTGCTTGGTTCGGTGCTGTATTCGATGCTTGGGGTGGCGACCAGCAATGCCCCGGTGTTTTCAAACGCGATTGTGAATGGAACCCCAGTGCTGCAATTCCCTGATGTTTTCCCAACGGGTCAGGTCAGTGGCGGCGGGCTGCCGGATTATCGCCGGGCCAATCAGGTTGATTTCAAAGACCCATATGCCATGCAGTGGAGTCTAACGGTTGAACAAGAACTCACCGGCTGGACTGGACTGAGACTTTCCTACACCGGCCAGCGCACAATCAATCTGGTGCATAGCCCTGATTTAAATCAGGTTACACCCAACAGGCTGGGTTATGATCGTGTGCGCGACACGCGGCCATTTCGAAATTTCAACGCCGTGCTGACCCGCGACAACGGCCCGAGTGCTACCTATCACGCGTTTACGGCGGAAGTTTCGCGCAAACTCCATCGCGGCTTCAGTTTCCAGAATTCCTATACCTGGGCCAAAAATTTGTCGAATGCACTCGGCCCGGCGCCAACCGTGTTTTCAGCCGAAAATGGACCGACGACACTCAACTATTTCGACATTGGCGCTGATTATGGAAATGTGCCGTTTACCCGACGACACCGGTTTCTGAGCACGTTTTTGTGGGAATTGCCCTTTGGCACTGGCCGGGCGTATGCCAGAGATTTGAAACCCTTTCTCAACGCGCTGGTCAGTGGCTGGCAATTATCAGGCATTACCCTGTTTCAATCTGGAGCGTTTTTAACGCCAACCTTTAGCGGGACGGATCCTTCTGGAACGGGTGTTCTGGTGCGGGGGGTGACCACAACCCAGCGACCAGACCGGATTGGAAATGGCAACCTTTCAAACCCAACCCGTGAGCAATACTTCGACCCGAAGGCGTTTATCATTCCCGGCAACAACATCGGGCGGTTTGGAAATTCGGGTGTTGGAATCCTGGAAGGCCCTGGAACCAAAGTCTTTTCGCTCTCAGTGGCCAAAAAATTCAATCTGACGGAACGGGTATTTGTGCGCTACGAAGCCACGATTTCCAACCTGTTAAATCACACCAACCTCGACATTCCATCATCGCTCAATGTCTCATCACCCAGTTTTGGGCGAATTACTTCGACCCAAAGCGTTGACCTGGCTGGACCAAGAACAGTACAAATGTCACTCCGGGTTGGGTTTTAGGTTGATCGGGTTCAGGGTTCGGGGTTCGGGGTTCGGGGTTCGGGGTTCGGGGTTCGGGGTTCGGGGTTCGGGGTTTCGAACTTTGGTCCTAATTTACAGGCCGTAACGACCTGCCTCGAATCAACCACCGCTACGCAGCGAAAACCAGGATAAAATGACAGGGTGACAAGGTGATTTCTTTCACCCCCTCATCCTTTCGAAGAACCCGGAACCCCGAACCCCGAACCTTGTCATTACCCAAATTTTTTTGACTTGCCTCTAAACCTCAGCAAATTTAAAGAGTTACTGAAATTGTTTTTCGGCTATTGTCTGAGTTGACCACTGATTATCCTGAAAATCCCAGAACCCAGAATCAACAACTTACAAAAAATCCCAGAACCCAGAATCAACAACTTACAAAGGCAATTGAGGCCCAATTTTAGAGAGCAGAAAAAATTTGGGTAATGACAAGAACCCGGAACCCGGAACCCCACACAAAAGGAGGGCACGCCGATGCTGACAAGCTTTTGCTATCGAATCATTTGCGGCGTCGCCTTCTGCCTGCTTGGCCTCAGTGTCGGCGTTGCTGCGTACCCACCACAGGCAGGTTTTTCTACTCAGGCTCAACCCACGCCAGGTTGGTTGGGGTCAACACCGCCTGCCTTGCAGTTGGTGAAAAATTTCCGTCAACCCACTCTTCAACGGTCACACTCCCCATCAACCAGTGCCCATTGGCTGGCAACACCTGATGCAGGAACGATCTCGACGACATCTTCAAGTCAAACCATTCCCAATGTTGTTGACGTGCGAGTGTCCCCGACCTGCGATCAGTCTTCGGCCTCACCTCAGACCAAAACCATCGGCACCATTCCGGCACCAGCCTTCACGGTTGTAGTGAAAACGCTCAACCTGTTGTTGGTGAGTTCTTCATCGTCCAAATACCAGCTTCTTCTTTTCGGAAGTTCATCTGCCCCCCGAGCACCACCCTGCCAGTAGTTCACACTGCATCTCTTGAAAAGCGGCGTCAAGCCGCCGCACTCCAAAAGTGTCTGAGAGGACTGGTGTATGAATTTTTATTTTCTGGTCTGGCTGCTCAATACCCTTCTTGAACGACCTCCGCTTCGTCAGACACTCCAATCCTGCTCGGCTTGTGGCCGGACGGCACTTTATCCCAAAGATCGAAACCACACCTACGTCTGCCGTCATTGCCACTTTGTCTTTAAAGGAAAGGAAAAACGCTGATGCCTCATGAACTGCCCTTGATTCGCGATTTGCTGGTGTTGTTAACCTCTTCGATTGTGGTTTCTTTGATCTGTTTTCGCATTCGAGTCCCGATGCTGATTGGCTTTATGTTGACCGGAATTCTGATCGGACCGCACAGCCTCGGGTTGATCCGGGATGTTCACGCCGTTGAGATTCTGGCCGAAATCGGCGTGGTGTTGCTGCTTTTCACCGTCGGTCTCGAATTTTCCCTGAAGTCGCTGTTTGAAATGCGCAAGATCGTTTTGAATGGTGGCGGGCTCCAGGTCGTGGCCACGACGGTAGTGGTCACCGCCATTTTCTGGTTTGCCGGCAAACCGTTGAATCAAGGCATTTTTTATGGATTTTTATGCACGCTGTCGAGCACTGCGCTGGTATTAAAAACGTATGCGGACCGGGCTGAAACAGACACGCCTCACGGACGCATCGGCCTTGGCGTGCTGCTGTTTCAGGATTTGTGCGTGGTGCCGATGATGCTCCTGGTGCCGATTCTCAGCGGAAAAGAAAGTGCCTCGGTTGTCAACCTGGGCCTGCGACTTGGGAGCGCCGTGTTGACGGTGGTGGTGATCATTCTGGCCGGCCAGTACCTGATTCCAAAAGCGTTGTTTCAAATCGTCAAACTCCGCAGCCGCGAAGTCTTCGTCGGGTTTGTGGTTCTCATCAGCCTTGGAACGGCGTGGGTTACGTCGCAAGTCGGTCTGTCGCTGGCACTTGGATCATTTCTGGCCGGGCTGGTTCTGGCAGATTCGGAATACAGCCATCAGATTGTGGCCGATATTTTGCCGTTTCGGGATGTGTTTAACAGTATTTTCTTTGTTTCGGTCGGAATGCTGCTTTCCATCGCGGCCCTGATGGCAAATCTTGGTGTGGTGCTGGTGGTTGCCGTTGGACTCGTGATCATCAAGCTGGTGCTGGTCGGGTTGGTCACCCTCTCCCTTGGAAAACCATTGCGGGTGGCGCTGGTGGCTGGTTTGGGGCTGGCTCAGATCGGAGAATTTTCATTTATCCTCGCCAAATCCGGACTGGAACAGCACCTGATGAGCGAAACTGGCTATCAGGTATTTCTGGCCGCTTCAATTTTGACGCTGATTGCCACTCCGTTTTTAATCCAGGCAGCGCCCAAAGCGGGGTTCTGGCTTCAAAAACTGGTTTCAGGAGGTGAGCCTCCAGCAGCGGATGAAGGCGAATCCAACGGGAAAGCCGGCGTGTCAGGACACGTTGTGATTGTCGGGTATGGCCTGAACGGGAAAAACCTTTCGCGTGTGCTGCGCAAGGTTGGAGTGGAATACACCATTCTTGAACTCAACCCCGATACCGTTCGCAAATGTCGCGACCACGGAGAGCCAATCCATTATGGAGACAGCACCCAACGCGAAGTGCTGCATTCCGTCAAGGTCGAAGACGCCCGCGTGCTGGTGATTGCAATTTCCGACCCGGTAGCCACCCGGCGAACCGTTGCGATTGCCCGTGAAATGAATCAGCATCTGCATATCATTGTCCGCACCCGGTTTATGCTCGAACTCCAGCCGTTGTACCAGCTTGGGGCAGATCAGGTCATTCCCGAAGAGTTTGAAACCAGCATCGAAATTTTCTCCCGAGTCCTGGCCAAATATGGCATTGCCGATCTGATGATCCATAAAGAAGCGGCTGAAATTCGGCAGGAAGGGTACAGGTTGCTCCGCGAACCTGCTGACGCCCCCCGGCAATTAAGTCAAATTGCCTCGATTCTGAGCCAGACTTCGACCGTGATGTATCAACTCCCTGAAAAAACGTCAGTTGGGGGAAAAACCATTGGCCAGCTTCACCTTCGGAAAAAGACCGGCGCGAGCGTGATTGCAACCCTGCGCAATAATTTCACAACGGTCAATCCAGGCCCAGAGTACGCCTTTGCCGGAGGCGATATCGTGGTGCTGCTTGGTTCACCAGCCAGCATCGAACAAGCAATTGATTTGATTGAATCCAGTTCAAAAAAGAAGTGAGCGTTCCACCTGGAGACGGTTTGAGATTTTTGTTCAGAGTTCCGCCTTCAGGCGGTTTAAGATTCTTGTTTAGAGTTCCGCCTTCAGGCGGTTTCAAAGTCCTTACATTGTGCTGAAGGACGATGGAACCGCCTGAAGGCGGAACTCTAAACTTTTTGAACTCCGAACTTTTTGTCTGGTGAAATGCCGCATCTCAAACTATCCTCGGGTCACCGATTCGCACATATCAACTCTTTTATGATGGAGTACTGGCTGCATGAAATCGCTTCGTGTGAGGACCTTTCTCTTTCTTTTTGCGCTCCTGTTTCTGATTTCCGTTCCCCTTCAGGCTCAGACCGCCGACCCGCGACTGACCGAAATTGACGCCTATATCGCCAAAGCCGCTCAGGATTGGAATGTTCCGGGCTGTGCCGTGGCCATTGTCAAAGATGACAAAGTCGTTTGGGCCAAAGGCTATGGCGTTCGAAAAATGGGTGAATCAACTCCGGTTGACGACCACACCTTGTTTGCCATTGCTTCAAATTCAAAAGCTTTTACCGCTGCCACCCTGGCCATTCTGGTGGACGAAGGCAAGGTCAAATGGGATGACCCGGTGACGAAATATCTGCCCTGGTTTCAGATGTATACCCCCTATGTCACCCACGAAATGACGGTTCGGGACCTGCTCTGTCATCGGAGTGGTCTGGCGACATTTAGCGGTGATTTGCTGTGGTATGAAACAACTTACACCAGCGAGGAAATTCTGCGCCGGGTGCGCTATCTCAAACCAACCTCAAGTTTTCGGAGTCAGTTTGGCTACCAGAACAATATGTTTATTGCCGCTGGTGAAATTGTTCGAGTGGTGACCGGTAAAAGCTGGAGCGAATTTGTCACAGAACGGATTCTGGCCCCACTTGGAATGACCTCGACCACAACCACCGTCACCGCCTTCAAACCCGGCGACAACATTGCCGCCCCGCACAATGAGCTAGACGGAGCAATGCGTGTGATTCGCTATTCCAACGTTGACAGTGGTGCGGCGGCAGCCGGGCTCAACTCCTGCGTGGCGGATATGGCTGAGTGGCTCAGACTGCAACTGGGTCGTGGAAAATATCAGGGCAAAGTCATTTTCAGCGCCAAAAATTCTCGTGAAATGTGGACGGCGCACACCCTTCAACCCATCAGTGAGGTGGCTGAGAAACTCAATCCAACCCAACATTTCAGTGCTTATGGTCTTGGGTGGTCGCTCAACGACTATCAGGGCCGCAAAGTCATTTCGCATGGTGGTGGACTTGATGGGATGATCTCGCGCACGGCCATGATTCCAGAAGAAAATCTTGGGCTGGTGGTTCTGACCAACAGCGAAACATCATTGGCAACCATTGTTTCCAACAAAATTTTCGATGTGTTTTTGGGTGCTCCCCAGCGTGACTGGAGTGCTGAATTCCTGGAGCTGACCCGGAGACGCAAAGAAGTCGAAAAACTGGAAACCCAGCACATCGAAGCCTCCCGCATTCCCAATACTCAGCCGTCGCTTCCCCTGGCCAAATATGCTGGGAAATATTCGGGGCCGCTCTATGGTAATGCCACCATCACGGAAGAAAACGGCCAACTGGTGCTTCGGCTCATTCCAGCGCCAAATTTTGTCGGAGATTTGGAACACTGGCACCTGGATACCTTCCGCCTGAAATGGCGGCCCAGTGTCAGCTATCCGTTTCCAAAGGGATTGGTGACTTTCACCATCAATGCCAGTGGAAAGCCAACTGAACTCAAGATTGATTGTCCGAACCCGGATTTTGATTTTGGGGAGTTGGAATTGAGGCGATAGCGAAAGAGCGAAGTAGTGAAGTAGTGAAGTAGTGAAGTAGTGAAGTAGTGAAGTAGTGAAGTAGTGAAGTAGTGAAGTAGTGAAGTAGTGAAGTAGTGAAGTAGTGAAGTAGTGAAGTAGTGAAGTATTGACGTATTTTTCAGGGTTTTTGTCAAATTTTGGCTTACAGCCGGGGCAGCAGAAATAATACTTTTTGCCTTTGTACTCGCTAAAGGCAGCCGATGCCGTGTCCAGGACTTCTTCCTTCATCACCGGGCACATCACGACTTCTTCTTTTTCTTGTTTGGGTTCGGGTTTGGTCTGGTCCTGAGCAAAAGCCGGAACTGAAAAAGACAGGGTCAGGGTTGCCACAGCGGCGAGCGTTAACTTTCGAAACATGGTTGGTTCTCCTGAAAAATAGGAATGAAAAGATGAAAAGCGTTAATTATTCTCATCTTAGCCCATCTGCGCCAGCCTAATTTCCAGGAACGGAGCGAGCTTTTTTCGGCGGTGTGGCTTTGGCGAGCGCAATCCGCTGTTCAGCCAGTCGGTCAGCCGCTTTGTACGTCGGAATGTTTTCACGTTCCGCGTACTCAAACACTTCAAGCACCGTCTGGTAAATGGCTTCGACTTTGGAACGGGCAAAATCAGGCGTCCAACCGACCAGATCCACGCTGCCACTGAGAATTCCTCCGGCATTCACGACATAATCGGGAGCGTACAAAATCCCCCGATCTTCCAGTTCATCACCGCTTTGAGCGTCCAAAAGCTGGTTGTTGGCGGCACCGGCGACGATTTCAACCTTCAACTGCGGAATGGTTTCTGGATTAATCACCGCGCCTAAGGCACAGGGAACAAAGATATCGGCCTCAACTGAAAAAATATCGGCTGGGTCAACTGCCTGGAAATCCAGTTCGGTCACAACACGTTTGACTCGATTTTGACTCACATCTGTCACAATCAGGCTGGCGCCAGCCTGGTGGAGTTGCCGGGCCAGATGATGGCCGACATTGCCAAGTCCCTGGAGCGCGATCCGCCGTCCAGCCAGATCATCACTTCCCCAGCGATATTTGGCCGCTGCCTGGATTCCCCGAAAGACACCGCGAGCGGTCCAGGGAGACGGATCTCCGTTACGGCTTGCCAATCCAGCGACATGGCGGGTTTCCCGATGAATCAATTCCATATCCGCCGGACTGGTGCCGACATCTTCCGCCGTGATGTACCTCCCGCCCAGCCCGTCAATGAAGCGCCCATGGGCCCGGAACAAGACTTCACGGTCGGTGCGGCGATTGTCTCCGATCAAAACTGACTTTCCACCACCAAGCTGTAAACCGGCCATGGCGTTTTTATAAGTCATCCCACGTGCCAGCCGGAGGGCATCAATCGTGGCGTCTTCCTCGGTTTCATAATTCCAAAATCTGGTCCCGCCGACGGCGGGGCCAAGGGCTGTGCTATGAATGGCAATAATCGCTTTATATCCAATGGTTGAATCTTGAGCAAACACTAGCTGCTCGTGGCTAAATTCTTCCAACTGTTGAAATAGCTTCATATACACCTCCTGGCTGACAAGATTTATAACCATCAAATGAAATGAAATAGGTGACGGCTCGTGCAGGGTAACATTTCTTGTGATACCCGAAAAGTTGAGATACCTATCCTATACACGCCCCAACCAGAAAAATAAAGCAAATTTTTTGCGCAGAAAAAAGCAGCCAAAAGTCAAACGTTCCGCCTTCAGGCGGCTCCAGCACCCGTTTAGACCAAAGCTGGGATACTAAACCCGCCTGAAGGCGGAACGCTTGACACTGCCCGGTTGTTTGAAGACAAACCAATCCCTGGAATTTATTTGAAATACAGCATTTAGATCATTGTTCAACCTTGAACATTTTCTAAATCAGAGGATTTCTCACACATTCACCTATTCACTTGCCTGGCGCTTTGCTTCAACCAGAGCCAGTTCCAGAGCAGATATGATCTCTGGCAACGATGCTTCACGTTTGCGGTATTTGACTTCAACCTGAAACGAAGCCCCAGCCTGGGTTTGCGAGAACCGAAATTGATTTGGTTTTACCTTCGCGGATGGCCGACGTTTCGAGACTTCGGCTGATTGCTCTTTGGGGTTAAATTTCTCCAGAAAAGCCAGCCGGGCTGCCAGCGTTGGCAAATCAAGTAGCCTGGCAAGCGTGTTGCGGGTCACTTGTGGAATGGTTAAACACAGGTCAAGGATTTCAGCTTCCAATCCGGCTGGTCGAATCAATCGCGCCAATGTCGAGCGCTGAAACCCGACCAGTTGGGCCGCTTCGTCCTGAGTGGCGCATTGTTCGACAATCCGGGCCAGTGCCTGAACTTCCTCGACGGGATGTAAATCGGCTCGCTGAAGGTTTTCGACCAGCGCCAGTAGTCCGGTATCAGTCGTCTGACTTCCACCACGCAGCACCATCGGCACCCGGCTCAGATTCAACTCCTGGGCGGCCCGCCACCGGCGTTCACCGGCAATTAAGGTGTACGTTCCGTCCGAGGCTTCCTGGCCAATGAGTGGCTCTAAAATGCCATGCTCGCGAATACTGGCGGCCAGTTCGGCAATTGTTTCAGGGTCAAATATTTTTCGCGGCTGGTGCGGATTTGGACGAATGTGCGAGGTTTCGACGTGCAACAACACATCACCGCTCTGGCTGGCGACAGATTGATAGGCAAGGTTGGTCATCAATTGCTTCGGTAATCGAACCGGAGGTTTCTTTTTGCTCATACAGGTTTAGGGCTGAGGGTTTGGGGCTGAGAGTTTGGGGCTGAGGGTTTGGGGCTAAGGGTTTGGGGCTGGGGGCTGAAGAATTTGTTTTATTTCATCCCTCATCCCTTCAATTGTCCTTAGCCCCCAGCCCCAAACCCTCAGCCCTAACTCTTAGCCCCAGTATTAGCTGCCAAACACCAAATTGGCTATTTGTTCAATATCGGCATTGGCTGGAGAATTTGGGGCATAGACTTTGAGTGGTTTTCCGGCAGACGAAGCTTCGGCCACGGCGATGCGGTCTGACACTGGCGGGAGCACGCGACGGGAAAGCTGTCTGGCAAAGTCGTGAATGGCTTGCAGGTAATTTCGATGTTCGGTCTTTGTGCTGCTGAAAATGGTTGGAACAATCCCTGAAATCTGCAATTCAGGTCGGATTCGACGGCGCCGCTGATTGGCTTTTAAAATTTCATTCTGAACGATGACCAGTCCGATGGTGGCTTTATGTTCGGTTTGAACCGGAATCAGGACTTCATCCACGGCCATCAACACCTGAACCGTAATTTCTGAAACATTCGGCGGACAATCAATCAGGATAAAATCATACCGATCTTTAATGCTTTCCAGCACATCCAGCAATCGTTGGGTGTTTTTCATTTCGGCCAGCCGTTGTTCCATCTGGAACACCAGCAGGTTGGCCAAACCGATATCCATGCCAAATGCCGACTCTAAATGCGGCGGTGCCGGCAGGTCAGTCGCATCTCCGGTTTCACCCAGGAGCGCCTGCCAGAATATCTCCTGATGTGGTCGGCTATGCGGATCAAGGCCAAGAAAATCGCTCAGGCTTCCCTGTGGATCAGCATCAATGAGCAACACCTTGCGGCCTCGCGAGGCCATTTCATAGCCAAGGTCGCGGGTGGTCGTGGTTTTTCCGACACCACCAGCATGGTTAAACACCGCAATCGAACGGGTCATAAAGAAAGGAAGCTCCAGGAAGCAATGTAGCGAAGTCGTGAAGTAGTGAAATCGTGAAGTAGTAAAGCAGAATTTTTTGTGTGATGAATTGCAGGAAGTGAATACCGAATCGTGCCCAGGAAAAGCAAGCAACTTTTGACTAAATGACGATTTCACGATTTCACTACTTCACGATTTCACTACTTCACTACCTTGCCACTTATCTAGCCACAAATGGCTTTGCGGATGTGTGCCAGCGGTGCGTCGTTGTGGAAGACAACTGTATTGCCTCGGAGTTCGACGCCAAGCTGTTTCCACAAGGCATCAAGGTCTACTGGAGCGGGTTTGTCACGCATTTTGTCGTAAAGCGTCTCCAAGGCCGTGCTTTTAGTCGCTTTATCCCCGGTGCGAAGCACCTCTCGAATGTCCCAATATTCAGTGATGACCCCGTTGGCTTCGGTAATGGCGCGGATGGCATGTTCCAACCCCTGGCGATTATGGGTTTGTTTGCGAATTTCCACATCCGCCAGCAGGCAAAATAAAGCCCCGCCCCAGTAGGTCCGCCCCCAGGTTGGCGTGTAATCCAACCCCCGATCACCTCGTTTTGGAAGCCCATTGGGAAGATTTACGACCAGATCCCGCCAGACTTCCTGGGGTGAAATCACACCGATTCGCTCGCGGGCAATTGGTTCAATATACGTGGCCGTTCCTTCTTCAATCCAGTGATGTCGTTCAGCCACACAGGGAAAGCCAAGGTGAACCATCTCGTGGGTAATCACCCAATCTGACTTGAGGTCTTCCTGATCAGAGTAATACCCAACCGCCACCTTGATCGAAGGCCGCCCATGATATCCGGCAGCCTCTCCGTGATGGACGCCGCTGCCGCGTGATGAGCGGACTCGAACGGTCAGATTTTTCACGGGAAACCGTCCAAAATATGCCGAAACCGCCCTGGCACCAGTTCCAACCCAGGATGTTAATTCCTCTTTGGTCAAACTATAGCTGTCACTGTCAAACACGATGGAAATATCACCGCCTCCAACTCGCACGCTTGTCCGTTTGCTTGACGATGCTCCGCTTTCCCTCCCAGATTCTGATAAGCCTGGAGTCACCAGGGGTGGAGCAACTGTCGAAGGAGGTGTCAACGACGACACATTTGCCACCGCAGTTGAAGATTTTGGAATTCCCATATGACACGAAGTGCAAAACAGGAGGGAAAGAATCGCCAGATAACGCATGGTTGAACACTTCCCAAATAAAAGATTGGTTGATTGGTGGATGAAGCCTGAAGCAAGTGGTTAGTGGTTAGTGGTTAGTGGTTAGAAATCAATTCTTTTGAAGAAGAACCAGTTACCAGTCACCAGGCACCAGGCACAAAAAACTAACCACTAACCACCAACCACTAACCACTAACCACTAATTGGTTTCTTCATTCTGTGTGATTCCACGGAACAAGATGATCGGCAGGGCAATAGGTTTGTACTGCACGCAATGGATATCCGTCTCGCCGCGCCACAGTTTCCCATTCCTGGGCTGTTTTTTCGAGAAAGAATTCCGAAATCGCCAAAAATGTAGCATTGGTCGGTTCGGCACGCGAAAATCCTTCGGTCTGCCATTCGGGATGATTGACGGCTTTGCAAAACCTGACCCAGAGGTGTGGCTCCAAGGCACCTAGAGCAACTTGACCTTCCCGTGCGGTGTAAACTCGGTAACACAGAATGCTGCCATCCAAAAACGTCAGTGGTGGATAAGAAAACGGAAACGCGGCTTCCTCCAGGTAAACCTCATAAAAGCCTCCCCCGTGCCGCAACCCCTGAAGTGTGGCAATCACCGCCCAAAAAGAGCCACTGATATCAGCCAGTTGGACGGACCGCCATGCCGGTTCAAAGCGAGAAAGGAGTCCAGTTGCCGCTAGATAGGTTAAATCATGGCCTGGTTCGGCTCGCTGTTCAGGATCGCGAAACCCCGCCAGCCGGACATAAGTCAAGTTCGGATTGATCTGGCGCAATATTTCCGGCCCGACCCCGAGCTTTTCCATCACGCCTGGCCGATTGGTTTCAACCAGTGCCAGGGCTTCGGAGGCCAGAATCTTGAGTCGTTGACAGCCTTCAGGAGTTTTTAAATCAATGATCTCAGTGCGTTTAGCTGAATTGAGCCAGGCACTGAGTTCCGGCATCATGACGTCAGCCATATCACCACTGGGTGGCAGCACGCGGAGCACTTCAAAACCAAGTTCACCAAGCATCCGGCACGCCAGCGGTCCCGGCAATAATCGAGTGAGATCAAGAATGAGATTGGACATAGGCGTAGGGTTCAGGGTTGTTGAGTATCATTAAATCATATACACGGAAAGTGTCATAAATTGGATATACTGTGAGGTATCAGGAAAATGATCCAGCTAAGAGAGTAACCAGAACAATCAGGTGCAATTGGTCCCAGGCAAAGGGGAGACACAATTGGAAGAGAGTCCGAGAGGTCAAATGAACCAAATCATCCCCTACCCCGCCTGGGTCATTTGATAAATCCTGACTTCGCTCGCACAACAAACTGATCGTGTGAGCCAGGATAATCTCTGGCTGGAAACCTTGAGGTTGACACCGTTCGCTCACTTTTTGTTTCCGAAAGTGTATACATTTAATAGGGCTTTCCTGTATACGACTTCATGATATTCAACAACCCCGAAACCCTGAACCCCGAACCCCAAACGACATCAAACACTCTCAAGGAAAATTGCCAATGAGTGATCGAACCATTTTAATTACCGGCTGCTCTTCCGGGTTTGGACGCGAACTGGTGTCCGTCTTTCTGGAAAAAGGCTGGACGGTGATTGCCACTATGCGTCGGGCCAATGAACGCCAGTCGTTGTTTCAATCTGAGCAAACCAAATATGGCAACCGGTTGCGGATTATTTCGCTGGATGTAACCAACGCTGGGGACCGGGCAGTCACCGCCGCACTCATTCAAACCCATTGCCAGGGAAAGCTCGATTGTCTGGTCAACAATGCCGGCTATGGGTTGTTTGGGGCGATGGAAGATCTCTCCGAAGCTCAAATCCGGGAGATTATGGATGTCAACTTTTTTGGGTTGCTCCTGTTGACCAAGGATTTGCTCCCGACGCTTCGCAAAGCCAAAGGAAGGGTGATCAACATTTCTTCGGTGCTCGGCTATCTGGGCATGCCGCTCTCGTCACTTTACTGCGCGAGCAAATTTGCGGTCGAAGGATTGAGCGAAGCCCTTTATCACGAACTTCAGCCCCACGGCGTACAGGTGGCAATTGTTGAGCCGGGGCGATTTCGAACCGATTTTGGTCAGAAGCAGGTTTGGGGTGAAGGCTGCTTTGAGGCCGATTCCCCTTATGCTGCCCAAACCGCGGCCTACCACGAACTCCGCAATAAAATGGTCACGGGCAAAGGCAATCCAGTCACACCTGTTATTAACGCGATTGCCGGATTGGCCGAAATGAAGACCATGCCGTTGCGGGTTCGCTGTGGCACGGATGCCAAGCAGGTCTACGCGTTGAAACGACTGCTCCCGGCCTGGGCCGCAAATGCAATTTTTTCCAAAGCCTTTCACAAGATCTTTAAAACCAAACCCGTGCGGTAATACCAATCAGGGTTCGGGGTTCGGGGTTCAGGGTTCAGATTTTGAAAGACAGGGTTCAAGGTTCAAAAGTGTTGAATCTGAAGCAGTTGATCACCATGACCTTTCAGAATTTCAAGAAATATCAGATCTTTTAAACACAGGTTTCCAAACCCTGAACCCTGAACCCTGCTAATCCCCCCGGATTTTGTAGGGTGATTAGTCCTCTATTGAAAACAAATGACTTAGCTAACCCACGTTTTTGTGGGTAACAGGTAAAACAGCTCAAAACAGGCCATTTTTAGGGCTTTTGGACTCATTTTTGAGCTTACCGTTGTCGAAGGCCAAACCGTCAAAGCCGGTGAGGTGCTGGTCAAATTTGACGTGGCCGAACTCGAAGCCCAACGGGAGCAACTCCTTGCCAAAATTGCCCAGGCCGAGGCAGTGGTCAGTAAGCTCAAAAATGGATTTCGGGTCGAAGAAGTTGCCCAGGCCGAGGCGGCGGTTGAACGCGAAAAAGCTGTCCTGGAAAGTCTTGAAAATGGCCCGCGTCCACAGGAAATTGCCCAGGCTCGGGCGGATATGGCGGCGGCACGGGCTGATTTGGAAAATGCGGAACTCTCCTGGAATCGAGTCAACCGACTCTACCAGTCAGGGGACGTTTCAAAACAGGTGCTTGACAATGCCCAAACTCGAAAGCAGGCGGCGGCTGAACGGCTCGAATCACTCAAACAACGGGTGTCCTTACTTGAAGCCGGGACACGTCAGGAAGACTTGCGTGCCGCTAACGAGCGGCTGCGCCAGGCACGGGAAAATTTGCACATGATGCGGAGCGGTGCCCGAAAAGAAGATATTGCCGAAGCCACGGCCCGGCTCAATGAAGCCAAAGCACTCCTTGAAGGCAATGCGGTTCAACTGGCCGAAGGAATCGTCAAAGCTCCGGTCACCTCTCGCGTCGAAGTGCTCAGCGTTCGCCCCGGTGACTTGCTCCCGCCAAACAAACCAATTGCCGTTTTGCTGGAAGGCGACCAGTTGTGGGTTCGCGTTTTTGTGCCCGAACCTGAACTTGGCCGGGTGAAAGTCGGCCAGAAGGCCAGTGTGACCATTGATACCTTTCCCAACCGTCCTTTTTCGGGAACGGTTGAACAAATTTCAGATCAGGCTGAGTTTCTCCCGCGCAACGTCCAGAGCCGCAACGAACGCAATCATCAAGTGTTTGGCATGAAAGTCCGGGTGGATAATCCCGAGAACATTTTCAAGTCCGGTATGGCGGCTGAGGTTCGGTTAGAAACAAAGTGATGAAGAATGATACTAGATTGTAGTCGGTAGATCGTAGTCAGTAGTCCACTAACTCCATCTGATCGAATAACTTGACTGTTCCATAATACGATGACCTCATTCCAAAATGGTATGAGAAGGCGGTTAGTGGTTAGCGATTGGTGATGCGAGTGAAGAGTTAGAGGATTTCAGGCCCGGAGGGTCGCTGTGTAATAGCCGTGGTGCGAAGCCCACGGTCTGCAAAAATGGTGCTGGATCACGGGTTATTTTCTGTTTCACCCCAAAAGGTTTTTCAAATGGTTTTTCCCACGCTGGTGCTGTCACCACGGTTTACTCCAGATTCAATTGCCCTGGCTGGGGCAGCAACCCAACTTGGATGGACGGTCGAACGATGTATGAACTGGCGTCCAAATGACGGGTTGAAAGCACAATCCATTGTTTTGTATGGCGAACCACTCTTTGCTGCGGTTATCGCCAACGAATCAGGTCTGACGCTGGTTGAACCACCCTTTCACTGGCTGACGACGCTTCCCGTTCAATATCGCCAACGAAACATTGAGTTCCTGTCACTTGGCGAAGCCAAATTGATCAATCACCCGACGTTTTTCAAACCGGCGGATGACAAATGCTTCCCCGCAAAGGTGTATCAATCGGGTTCGGAATTAACCGCTTTTGGCTATTTGGAGGATGACGTTCCAGTTCTGGCCTCCGAACCAGTCACCTGGGAAGTCGAATTTCGATGTTTTGTCCATCATCGAACGATTGCGACGCTTTCGCCCTACTCCCGATGTGGAGAACTGGCTCGCGACTCAAACGGCAACTGGCTCGCGACTCAAACGGCAACTGGCCCGCGACACCTGATGAAATTGCACAGGCACGCCAGTTTACAACTTCACTTTTGAATGATCCGGCGGTCTCGGTTCCCGAAGCCGTGGTGATTGATGTGGGTGTCATCTCTGGAAAAGGCTGGGCCGTGGTTGAAGCGAACGCCGCGTTTGGATCCGGGATGTATGGATGTGATCCAACCCAGGTTTTGCAGGTTTTGGCCACAGCAAGTGGAATAAAACGTGAGATAAATATTCCCTGGGAGCACCAGCATCCTGCCGGCAATTGATTGAGCCTTCACCGCCTGGTGCCGGCAAGATGCCAGCGCTCCCAGCCTGGTTTCTTTGTCTGAAATTCGATACCTCTTCCGTCCAGGGTTCCGGTACAATCTCAAAACTCCCCAACTTCAACAATTCCGGAGCGCAGCTTTATGGCAACCGAGATCAAACATTTACCGTCTCAGGCGGAACTTTCCGTCTCTCCCCCTTCATTGATTCAACTGCTGGAAACTGGCGACCGCTTGACACGCCATGAATTCGAAGCTCGCTATCACGCGATGCCGGATGTCAAAAAAGCTGAACTGATTGAAGGAATTGTGTATATGCCATCTCCAACTCGTTTCAAAAGCCATGCCAAACCCCATGCTCTGATGATGGGATTGCTTTTTGCCTATGCTTCCCAAACACCTGGCGTTGAAATTGCCGACAATGCCTCAGTTCGATTAGATCCAGACAATGAAGTTCAGCCCGATGCCTTGTTGTTTCTGTCGTCTGATTTCGGTGGTCGTGTCAAAATCAGCCAGGATGATTATCTTGAGGGGGCACCGGAATTGATCCTGGAAGTTGCCGCCAGCAGTGTTTCCTATGACCTGCACGACAAAATCAAAATTTATCGTCGCAATCAAGTCTTTGAATATGTCATTTGGCGAGTATTGGATCAGGCAATTGACTGGTTTATCCTTGAAAACGAAGTGTACCAGCCGCTTCCAAATGACAACGGGATGTTTCGGAGTCGTCAGTTTCCAGGGTTGTGGATTGATGCCCAGAATCTGCTTGCCGGAAATGCAGCTCAGGCCCTTGACGTCTTAAATCGAGGGCTGGCTTCAGACGAACATCGAGCCCTGGTTGAAACCAGAACTTCAAAAAGTCCAGCGACACCCCCTAAATGAATGGCTTGAAGTACAGTTCGTTGGCGGGAAAAAGCGGCTACGATATTGCCGCAAAGTACTATCTTTCCGGGCTCCGCCAAATCCAAAGTGATACCAGTGAGTAATGCCAGTTAAGAGTTGAAGCCGTTTTGGTTCTCAGCCCAGGCCCTGCCCGCGCATCACTTTACCCACCATCACCAGTTGATTAAGGCTGGCAAATGGGAGCGGACGCATCAACAGGGCATTCACTACGCTAAAGATGGTTGCCGCTACGCCAATGCCAGGTGCCGGCGACCCAACCGCAATCACGGTTGAAACCTTGTTTTTCAATAACATCCGCACGTTGTAAACCAAATCTTGCACTCTCGTTTCCATGTTGTTCCCTCGATATTTGGTCATCAGACAATCTGGCAATGCCCCATTTTCAATCCTGTTCGAACCGCTTGTTGAAGGGAGAGAATTGAAAATGGTCACTGGCAAATAGAATCAATAAATTGACTATCGGGGGGAAATCATGGTGGACCTGGTTGGGTCTGCACAACTGGCGTTCCACAGCCTGGGGAGAAACGGTCATCTTCCCCTGAAAAAATACAAAATATTGAAACAATTCAGGGGTTCAGCTTTTGACTTGCTCAATAAGGGCAGGAGTTGAACCCACAACAACCCGGTGAGAGAAAGTTGATGTTGTGTCAATTTTGGGACCGCGCATTCCCGTTAATGGTCAGGTGTCGGCGTTACTGGTGGCGATGGAAGGGATGTTTCAGGCGGTCCAGACCAGATTTCAACCTTGATCGTGTCTCGCTCGGATCTGGGTGCCTGGGGATCAACTTTCGAAGTGAACTGTTCCTTTACCCGATAGAGATCAATTTCTTTCTGGTAATAAAGATAGCGTTTGATTTCATCAGCGCGAGCCTGTTCAACACTAAAACTGTACCGGCGCTCGGCCTGGGTTTTGCGAATTACCTGGACATCAATCACAACTATAAACTTGCCATCTTGGGGAATGAGTCTGGCAAGGGCATCCAGTTGACGGCATGCCGTTCGAGTCAGGGTGAATTTGTTGGGGATGAACCAGATGACTTCCGAGCCATATCGAACATGTTGCGTGGAGAGCTGACTTGCCTCCGGTGTGGGTGTTTGACCAAAGAGCGGCATCACTCCCAAAACAATCAGACAGGTAATGAAAACGGCTTGCCTCATGTTTTCCTCCAGAGTGTTTGAATGAGGTTCAGCAATTCTTCGTTTGGAAATGAAGAACGAGTGAAGAGTTTCGCCTTCAGGCGGGGTTTGTATCCCAAATTTGGTCTGAAGGGACACCGGGGCCGCTTGAAGGAGGAACTGTCCAATTTTTGAATGAACCTGGTACACGTTTCATTAAGATAAAGAGTGAAATTCGATTTGTTCCACTCCCCGCCTGGAAGGCGAAAACTGACCTTTTCCGCAATGGAGTTAAATGATGCGAACGGGCGGTTTTCGCAAGCTAAAGCTTGAATTCTAAACAAAAATCATTTCCTAAAATGCTACAACTCATTTCATTAAATAAACTTACCGATTATATGATTACTGACCACTGCCTACTGACTCTTGTTCAAGGTCTGATTGCTCAACTTTTTGATTTGGGTAAATATCAGACAAAATTGGTAAATACACGCCATCTTCAATCACAACCCCCGGTGCCAGTCGGCTTCCGGCGCCGAGAAACACATTGTTTCCCACTTTGATTTTCTTGAGATAGAGCACCATCCGGGTTTGGTTGGGCTTGATGACATGGCAGAGGAACTCAACCTTGTGACCAATCAGGACATTGTCGCCAATCTCGATCAGTGTCCGGTCAGTAATTTGGACCAGCGGCGTCCAGTAGACATTTTTCCCAATCCTGGCACCCCACAATCGCAACCAGGCGCTATACAGACCCGGCACAAGTCGGAGTACAGCTTCAAGCCCCGGCAGGGCAATATACATCACCTGAATTTGATGGCTCCCCCACCACGGGGAGTATTCCGGTTTACTGAGATCAGAGGTCTTTTCCCGCAATGGAAAAAACAGCGAGTGGAACCGATGCGTCACGGGCGGGAGCACATACACCACCAGAACCATCAAACAGGGTTGAACAACCGACGGACGGATACCAAACCAGAGAATTAACCCAAGCAGAAGCAAGAGTAACAAGGTGGGATAGAGTGCCATGAACCTTCCCAGGAGTGTCATCGGGCAGGATTCTCCTTTTCAGGCACTTGAAACGGGAAGACCAGTTGCCGAACCAGCGACAGTGAACCTGCAACACCCAGTGTCTCGGGTGAAGCGACAGACCAGTGGTACGTGCCGTGGATTCGATCCCACATTGAGAGATTGGCGCCAAAATTCCGATTTACCAGCGTTGTACTGTGGTGCCATTCGTGTTCAAGCGGGGTAATCAAGAGGCTGGCCAGCATCCGGTGCCAGCGGCTCCCGGCAGGAGGAGTAACCCGCGTGTGCCGCCATAAATCCAGCGCCGCCGTGAGTGCCACCGCTGTCAGAAACGGACCTGGGTCAGCCAGCAAAAAAGTACATATCCCATTGAACCAGACATACACAATCACCAGCGATGCCCAGAGGGTATTGCGACTGGTAATCAAGACGTCAAAGCGGGTCGCCGAGTGATGGACTGCATGGATTGGCCAAAATCTTTGACTGTGCAACAGGCGGTGATTCCAGTAATAGGCATAATCAATCACGACGAAATTAAGCAAAAACGCCAGCCAGAAGGGCAGGCGCAGGCATCCCTGAAGGGATGGGAACAGCCCGGCACACCCACGCACCACTAGCCAGACTTGAAGCAATGGAATCACCACACCCTGAACCCACAATCCCAGCGAGTCAAGTACCCACTCACCTGCAGTTCGAGACAGCATCCAACTCCGCGCCACTGGGCTGAGCAGCGTGGCCAAAACCAATCCACAAAAGGTCAGGAATACCAGCATGGAGTGTGACAGCGAAAAAAGAGAGTTTAGGATTGAGCAATTATGACTGAGAGTTCCTGGAAAGTGAAAGAAGGTGTGACTTTATAAAAAAGTTCCTTCTGTAAATTTTTCCGTGATGGGTTTCTTTGGAACAAGGTGGAAATTCAGGTTCAGCCTGCGAAGCAGGTACAAGAGAGTAGCCCCCGGTGTAACCGGGGGATTCGAATGCCGCCACATCCCAGCCTGCGAAGCAGGTGACAGAGAAAAACGAACACTCGCCAGGTCATGTGCCGTCACCGGTAATCCCTTGATTGCCGTGAACTTCCTCAGGCACTTTCTGCCACCTGCTTCGCAGGCTGGGAGGAACGACCGACCGAATCCCCCGGTTGCACCGGGGGCTACTGTCTCCCACCTGCTTCGCAGGTTGAAACCCTCAATTTCCAATTCATCGAATCCATCACGGAAAAATTTACAGAAGGAAAAAGTTCAGCCGGAAACCTGAGACAAAGCTTCCGGCTGCTTAAAAATTGATGATTTCTGAAATGCTCAAAACGAAACCTGACGACCCAGCAGCATATCCTTGACCCGTTTGGCGACTGATTCTTCAAACCCAACCGGGCCTGAAAATTCTTCCGGATTATAAAAAGTACCAAAGATGAGATCCCACAACGGAAGGTCGCCGAAGTTGTACCGGGCCTGCCCTGGTTCGTGGTGCCAGCAATGCGATTCGGGGCGCTGAATAAAATAGCCGAGCCAGCGGGGAGTGCGGATATTCCAATGCTGAAACATTGCCAGGAAAGCCCCACAATATCCAATCCAGGCTGAAGCAAGCGGGGAAAGTCCAAGAATGAAAACGGTTACGGTCAAAAACATCAGGGTAAAAGTAATCACTTCAAATGGATGCGTATATGCCGCACCGGAAATATCCACCCGTTGCGGACTGTGATGAAGCTGGTGTTGCCATCGCCAAAGAATGGTAAATCGGTGTTGAATCACATGAAATGAATAATTCGCCAGTGTCACCAGCCCAAAACCAAGTCCAATCTGTACTCCAAGCGGAAGGGTTGAACCATGAATCACACTGTGGCCAGCAATCCATTCAACTGGAAGCAACGAGGGCAACACAATATTGATTGCCATTAAAATAATGACAAAGACTGCCCCAATGCCTTGCCACCAGCGAATAGGGGGAAAAATCCGGGCTGGTTTCCACAGTTCGATGCACAACATGACCACGTAAGTAACGGGAATCAGTAGTCCCAACAAATCTTCAGTTTTCATAAACAGGCGTTCCTCCAAAGTTCAGGTTAAATCAAAGTGGTTTTCAAAAATCACCTTACGCTGTAAGGTGATGGCTATGAAATCTCAATCTCCCAAAAAGCTAAGAACTTCAATTGACTCGTTGACTCCGCTGAGAATTGCCCGAACGGCACTGGGCTTGATTGATCGTGATGGTTTGGAAACTTTGAGTATTCGTCGGCTGGCAGCGGAACTCAAATGTGAGGCGATGTCGTTGTACCACCACGTTCCGAGCAAAGGGCATCTTCTGGATTTAGTTGTTGATTTGTTGATGGAAGAAATTGAGTTGCCTGTGCCTGGCGAACAGGACTGGTTACTGCAGTTGCGGACGATTGCCCAGTCCTACCGGAAAGTCGCCGAACGCCATCCAAAAGCGTTTATCTTGCTGGCCACACGCCGATTTAACTCTGATCAGTCATTTCAATTTCTTGAAACCAATCTGGAAATCTTGAAGCTGGCTGGATTTGACGAACTCATGCGGGTGCGAATGGTGCGAATGATCGGCCATTTCGTCAATGGGGCACTTTTAAACGAAATTGCGCTTCGACATCTGCAGCCCGAACCGACCGCCGTGGTCATTTCCGACCATTTTCGTCACATTCAGGCGGTCGCTCCATATTTGGGAGACACCTATTTTGATTCCTATTTTAACTTTGCCTTAGAACTGATTCTGGCACAGGTTCGGAACGCCCCGCGAATGGCTTCAGATCAACCTTGAAACGGACGCTTGCTGGATTTTTCAGCTTTCAATAGACGCAAAATTCTTGCAACTCTGGTCATTCACTGGTAAAGACCTGTTTCCCTTCAGCCACACCTTTATTCCCCCAGGTTCACTTCATGCCAGTCACTTCGCAGGCGGCACCGAAAAATGTTCTGGTTATCGTGCATGATTTTCCTCCGCTGGGTGGAGGCTGGGTCATCAGAGCCCTCAAATTCGTCAAACATCTGGAGTCTTTTGGCTGGCGGCCAGTGGTGTTGACCGTTGATCCGGCCTTTTATCCGCCAGCGTTGCTCGATCAATCATTACTCGATGAAATCCCAGTTTCGACCCCGATGTATCGGACTCGGACCTCAATTGGTCCCTATCAACTCCAGATTCCAAGCCAAAAGACCGAGACTTCTTCAGTCAGAGGAAATGGCAACCACCTTCGCCAGATTCTGGAAGCTCTGATTCCTGAAAATCTGCGCGTTATCCAGGATTATGGTTTTTTCTGGCTTCCCCACGCCTGGTCCGAGGCATGCCGGATTATCCAGCGCGAGTCAATTGACCTGATTTTCACCACATCGCCGCCGCATAATGTCCATCTGCTCGGCTGGGCGTTGAAAAAGCGATTTCGACTTCCCTGGGTTGCGGATTTCCGCGACGGCTGGATGCAATTTGAGATGTTTGTGGCCAGTTCGGCGGTGCGGCGGGCTTTTGACCGACGCTGTGAACGCCTGATTCTCCGCAATGCGGACCGCATTATTTGCACCACCCCGCGGACAGTTGAGGACTTCTGCCGCGATTACCCCGACATTCGCCAAAAAATTCATACGATTTACAATGGATTTGACCCGGCGGACTTTGAAAACCGGGACACCGGCCCGCCACAAAAACGCGAATTTACCATTGCTTACGTTGGCTCGCTTTCGCTTAAACCCCGTCGAACACCAGAGATCCTGCTGCGGGCAGTACAATCGCTGGCCTCAAAAAACCCGGCTTTTCGGGAAAAAGCCCGCCTTGAATTTGTGGGTCTGGTCTATGACGTTCCGCTTGAACAGATGCTCCAGGAATATAAAGTCGCGTCAATGTGCCGAATTGTCGGTGTTGTTTCTCATAAAACAGCCATTGACCATATGCGAGCCGCCGATGTTTTGGTGCTTCTGATCAATTTTGATCAGAAATTTGGGAATGACAGCATTTTGAGCGGGAAATTTGGGGAATATGTCGCGGCCCAAAAACCACTCCTGGCCATAGTTCCGGAAGGCGAGGCTTCAAACCTGGTCCGTGACCACAATCTGGGGCTGGTGGCCGCCCCGGATGATCAGGCCGGAATTGAAGCTGCGATTGAAACTCTGTTTTCAGAGTGGCAGGCCGGAACGCTTTGCCCACCTCCGTCCGAGAAACTCGTGAATCAGTTCAACCGCTATGACCAAACGCGCTCCCTGGCCAGGATTTTCTCCAGTCTTTAACCCTCTGAGCTATTCTGGTCCGAGAGTGTTTCCAATGAGTTGTTGCAAGTTTGTGTAGAACAAGATATTTGTTTGGGGACAAATCCACAGTGCAGTGCCCCCGGTTCATCCCTTAGAATCAATTCATACCCATTCTACTACCATTTTGGAATGATCCTATCGCACCAGCAAAAAGCTAAGCTATTGATAAACTTGTATTTCCCTCAGCCCTTAGCCTGATACCCTCAGCCCAAAATGGTATAAGACCACTTCAACCATTTTTTGTGTTTTGAAATCATGCGGAATCAAAAACTTTTCTTCCTTACTCTCACCTTGCTCAGCGTCCTGGTAACGGTGGGGTGTCAGTCACCCACCTCCACACCTCCGACGGTTGCTCCGACGACTCCGGCACTACCTGCAAAACCTGAAGCCCCACCAATCCCTGAACTTGAAGGAAGTCAAGGCATTCAGTTCCTGGCCTTTGGCGATTTTGGCACCGCCCTACCCGACCAAAAACTGGTTGCTGAAGCCATGGCTGCCAAGGCCACGCGGGCACCAGTTCAATTTGCGCTGGTTCTAGGAGATAATTTCTACCCCGCCGGAGTCCAGAGTGTGGATGACCCACAATGGCAAACCAAGTTTGAATCCATATATTCACAACCCAGTCTGAATGTTGATTTTTATGCCGTGCTCGGAAACCATGACTACCGACTGAACCCAGATGCGGAGGTCGAATACTCGAAAAAGCCTGGCACCCGGTGGAAAATGCCGGATCGGTACTATGCCTTCTCAAAAAAACTGGATGACCAGTCCGAAGTCCGGTTCTTTGGACTCGACACCGACCCGCTCTGTGAAGAACCCGAAAAGCCCATGACACCCGCCCAAATCAATCAGCAATTGACCTGGCTGGAAACCGAATTGAAAAAAGCGGCAACGCAAAAGTCACCCAGAGTGGTCTGGAAAATCGTGTTTGGCCATCACCCCATTGTTTCCGGCGGAGCACACGGTTCCACGCGGAGCGAACATATGGTCAAGGTTGATAAGCTGTTGAAGAAATATGGAGTTGACCTTTACCTGTGCGGGCACGACCATGACTTGCAGCATATTGTTTTTGAAAAAATGAACTATGTGGTCAGCGGTGGCGGCGCACTCACTCGCAAAGTCGGCCTGACCCCGTTTACCAAATTTGCCGCCAGTGACCTGGGGTTTGCCTGGTTTCGGGTAACGCCGACGGTATTCAATTTGGAATTTTTTGCCGGAAAAGACCACTTATATCAGATTGCCTACACCCACTCGATACTGGCCAAATAGCAAGTTCAGAGCGAGTGGCGAGTGGCGAGTAGCAAGGAGTCAATCCAAACCCCTCGCTGTAGTGTTAGGATTGGAACCAAAACAATTTCATCATTTTTGAACCACAGCGGTCACAGCGAAAAATTACTCATTCTGAATCTGCCTGTTCCTCTGTGTTCCTCTGTGTCCTCTGTGGTGAGATTTCATTTTCCTATCAATCAACTTCCGTTGATGAGTTATTTTATGTTCATTCTTTAAAGTACTTCCTTACTATTGTGATGATGCTCAATTAGATTATGAGCAAGCGAAAGCAGTGACACCATTTTCTTATCACTCGCTACTCGCTACTCGCTACTCGCTACTCGCTTTTAGTTCGCTGCTCGTCGCACACTTCTGATCGGAGAAGAACTCTATGAACTCTGCCGATGATGATATTCGATCTCCCGAGAGGTATCACAAAACCCAGCCGGACAAAGCAGGGCCGCAGCCGGAATCTCAGGCTGCCAAAGAAACGTTTCTGAAGAACCTCCACCATAATTTACAGACTCCGATCAGCATCATCCTTGGTTATACCGACATTTTAATTGATGAAGTGCGTGCCCAGATGGTGGTGGAATTTCTACCTCAACTTGAACAAATCAAAGCGCTTGGTGAAGAACTGGTCACGCTGGTGGCTCAACGGCTCAATACCTCACGACAGCTTTCGGCAACCCAGGAACTCGATTTAAAAGAATGTATTTCCGATTTGTATCAGGAAGTTCGGACCTCACTCCTGACCGTCAGCAGCACCAGCGAGCAATTGTTGGAACAGGCCGAAGCGCAAAAGCTGCGACTGCTAGTGCCTGATTTGATGAATGTTCATTCGGCAGCGGAACACATGCTCCATTTTTTTAAGCAGGTTTCCCGTCTGTCGCGCCTGGAAACCAGTCATTTATCAGTTGTCACCCCTGCCAGCCTGAGTGAAGCCGTTCGAGCCATGCGCGAGGCGATCAAACATCAGGATTTTCCCTCCACGGTGTTTCGAGGCACGATCCTGGTGGTTGACGACAACGAACTCAACTGTGATGTGCTGGCGCGAAGACTGGTCCGCCAGGGCTATCGGGCGGAAACGGTTCAAAGCGGGTTGGATGCCCTCAAGATCCTGGGTGAAAAGGAGTTTGACCTGGTTTTGCTCGACATTTTGATGCCCGAAATGGATGGGTTTCAGGTCCTCAAGCGGTTAAAAGCCGATCAGAAAATGCGATATATCCCGGTGATTATGATTTCAGCCCTGACCGAAATCGAAAGCGTTGCCCGGTGTATTGAGATGGGGGCGGAGGATTACCTCCCGAAACCGTTTAATTCCATGCTGATGCGGGCCCGCATTGATGCCTGCCTTGAAAAAAAGCGCCTCCACGATCAAGAACTGCAATATTTACAACTGGTTTCGAAATTGACCAGCGCCGCCGCCGCCGTTGAATCAGGAGCTTTTCACCCAAGTCAGCTCGAAGAAGTCACGGCCCATCCAGGTGAGTTGGGTCGCCTCGCCAGGGTGTTTACCCAAATGGCACGTGAAATTGCAGCCCGTGAGACAATGCTCGAAGCCAAAATCCAGGAACGCACCCTCGAACTGGCCCGGCTGGTCGAACGCCTGAATCTCACCGTTGACCAGTTGCAACTCTCTGAACGCAAAGCCCTTGAAGCCAGCCGGGCTAAAAGCGTTTTTTTGGCCAATATGAGCCATGAGTTGCGAACCCCACTCAACGCCATTATCGGATTTGTGCAGATGCTGCAGCGCAAGGAACCCCGTGAGGCTGATGATCGCGAGCATTTAGGCATCATCCGTCGCAGCAGTGAGCATTTGCTTGGAATCATCAATGACGTGCTTTCAATTTCCAAAATAGAAGCCGGAAAAGTCACCCTGACCGAAACCGTTTTTAAGCTTCCACGGTTGCTTAAAACCCTGGAGGACATGTTTCGGATCCGCGCCCAGGCCAAGCGACTGGTGATTAACTTTGAGTTATCAAAGGACTTACCGCGCTATGTATATGGAGATGAAGGAAAACTCCGTCAAATCCTGATTAACTTGCTGAACAATGCGGTCAAGTTTACGGCCTGTGGTGGCATTACCCTTCGGGCTCAGTGGCTGGCCGACAAGCTCCAATGCGAGGTCACCGACACTGGCCTTGGAATGAATGCTGACGAAATCCAAACCCTGTTTGAGCCGTTTACCCAAACCGAAAGTGGCGTGAAATCGGCGGAAGGAACTGGCCTTGGACTGACCATCACCCGAAACTATGTCCGTCTCATGAACGGTAGTATTCGGATTCAAAGCTCTCCTGGACGTGGGACCACGGTGAATTTTGAGGTAATGCTGGTGCCGGCGTCGAAAGATACGTTTTATCAAGAAGCCCGGCGGGTGGTGTGCCTTGGCGATAATCAAATGATTCCAAAAATGCTGGTGGTGGACGATCAAAACGATTCCCGATTGCTCCTCAAAGAGATTTTGACGCCGATTGGGTTTGAAGTTCGTGAGGCCCGCAACGGGCTGGAAGCGGTTGAAATCTACAAGTCCTGGCACCCGGATGTGATTTGGATGGATGTGCGGATGCCGGAATCCGACGGCTACGAAGCAACCCGTGCTATCCGGCGTCTGGAATTGACCCAGACTCCCAATCCAGGGGCCTTTGCTCCCCAAACCTCGATCTTTGCTATTTCAGCGGGGGTGTTTGATACTGATCGGGAAGCAATTCTGTCAGCCGGGTGTGATGCGTTCCTGGCCAAACCCTTTCACGAAATCGAATTGTTTGAACTCCTTGAACACCATCTCGGCCTTGAGTTTATCTATGAAGAGGATGTTTCCTTTTCGCCCGACATGTTTGGGGTCATCAATTCCGACCCGATTTCGATTCCAAATGAAAACCCCATCCTGCCTGATGACTGGATTGATCGAATGAACAACGCTCTCGATGAGGGTGATATTGAGTTGTCAATGGCTTTGCTCGAGGAGGTCAAATTTGACAATGAACAACTGGTCGCCCGGTTGAAACTCCTGTTGAGCAGCTATAAAGTTGAAGAAATTCAGGACTTTCTCAAGGAAATCAAACAGCGAAAGGGATAATCCAAAGCCGGGTTCCGGGTTTTTGAAAGGGCTGAGGGCTGAAAAAATCCCATTGTCCCCTTGTCATTCTTTGCATGGCTTGGGTCTCGTCCTGGCCGGAACCGTGGGCTTCGCACCACGGCTATTACACGACGACCCTGCGGGCCTGAAATCCTTATCCTGGCGCTTATGCCCTGTCACCTTGTCACCTTGTCACCTTGTCACCTTGTCACCCTGTCACCCTGTCACCTTGTCACCTTGTCACCTTGTCATTTTGTCACTGATCTCAATTCGAATGAAAAAACTATGCGATTACTCACCATTTTCTTTTTATCCTGCCTGATCACGTTGACTTCAATTTTCCCAGTTCACAGTCAGCAAGAGGGAAACTCGCCGCAATTTTCACCCTATTTTCGCGTCTTTACCGGCGATGGAAAACCCGTCGCAATGGCTGATATTTCCCAGGCAATGGCCGGAGTTGACGTTGTCTTTGTGGGAGAAACACACAATGACCCAATGGCTCACAGTCTGGAACTGGCCATTTTGAAACGGGCGCATGAAGCCGCTTCATCCAGCCCAAGCGATGCCGGTGGACGAAATGCCGTGTTATCAATGGAGATGTTTGAACGGGACACCCAACCAGTTCTGGATGAATATCTGGCCGGTATCATTTCAGAGCGCCATTTTTTGGAAAGCAGTCGTCCCTGGACAAACTATAAGGGCGACTATCGTCCACTCGTGGAATTTGCTCGCGAACAGAAACTTTCGGTTTTAGCCGCCAATGCACCCAAACGCTATGCCAACCTGGTTTCGCGTCAGGGGCGCAATGCGCTGAGCGCCGCCTTACCCCGAGCTGCCCAATGGTTGCCGCCGGTTCCATATGGATTCCCAAGCCCAGCGTACAAAGCAAAATTTGAGGCCCTGTTTGCTCAACCTGGAAAACCGCTCCCACCGAGTCTGTCGAGCACAGGGTCGCTCCAACACGGAATGGGAAACTTGCAATACACACTGGATGCCCAGTCGCTCTGGGATGCCACCATGGCCTTCTCCATGGCGGAAGAATTCTTACGTCATCCGAATTCCTTGATTGTTCACGTGGTTGGAAAATTTCACTGTGAAAATCGGATGGGCATCCCTGACCATTTGCTTCGCTATCGGCCAGGGACAAAATTTCTGGTCGTCACGGTTGAGCCTGCCGATGACATCACCGCTTTCACTGAAAAACACAAAGGACTGGGGGATTTTGTCATTTTGACGGATTCAAAATTGCCCCGGAGTTATGAGGATAAATGAGAAAACCAGGGCTTGGGGCTTGGGGCTTGGGGCTGAAGACAACAAAAAGAAAAAACCAGGGCTTGGGGCTTGGGGCTGAAGACTCGCAAGCTCAGGGCTGAAGAAAACGGGTTCAATACCCTCAGCCCTCAGCCCTAAAAGAAAAAAACCCTGAAATCTGACAGGAATGCACTGCGTCTCATCCCTTCCGTTTCAGCGGTGGATATACTGTCGATTTCAGGGTTGTTCTAAAATTTGAGCGTTTAATGAAGGGCGCACGACAAGCCAGTGCCCCCACGGGTTCGAATGTTGTTCAGGCAACAATCGAGGCTTTGCGTGATTGTGAAATTTCTAAAATTGATTCCATGTCGGAAATACTCCGCCGAAAATTGCGTGTTGCCTCAGTTAACTTGTTTCGCTCTTGCTCTCCGCATTTTCCGTACAGCCCAGCCAGGCAGTCTCTGACGTCATCCATCGCTCTCCGCATTCGAATCAAAATCCGACGCAACCGGAAAACCTGCGATTCCAACCCACGGCTGACATCTTCCGGGTGGAGCTGGTCAATTTCCCGCTCCAACGAATCATTCAAGGCATTCATTTGCTCCCGAACCGTGGTCAACTGCCCCAATGACCACATACACAGCGGAAATTCGCCGATGGTGGGTTCCTGTTTGAGGTTGGTACAGTGCATGGTTTGATCGGGGCCTTTTTTCCAAAAGGCACAATCGTCGGGGATATGATCCAGAAGCTCAGCCAGTTGCACCGCATCAAAGTACATGGTGTGCAAATGATGAAGGAAAAACATAGTGTACTCTCGCTTCTCAACTTGACGTCTTTCAACTTGGGGCAACACGGAGGGAATTTCCGGACATTCAAAAGGTCGAGCTGATTTGAGTTGCAGTTGGTTTTGCATAACCGATATTTCTAATCGTTTGGATAAAATTGGTTATAAGACCATTTTGGAATGAGCGCCTCGTACTACGGGAAATCTAAATTATTGAAAAAATTGTATTTCCCTCAGCCCTTAGCCCGATACCCTCAGCCCAAAATGGTATGAGTTCGCTTTAATCCGCTCCACAAAACCGGAGTAAGGTTTGTTCACCTGAGACAGATTCAATTTGCAGCGCTTCGTCACACCCACCGTTTGAGCGTTCAAGACTCACCTGCTTTGGATTTCGAATGGTATGCGTCACCTGAGCCCCGGCTTTTTCGCCGACTGTAATCAGGATGTTATTGGCACCACTTCCTTTCATATCAACCGCAATTCCAGCCAACGGCACATTTTTGGCTTCAACTTGCGCGCCGATTTCCTCGGTAAACACTTCCATTGAAACCAGCCAGCCGTGGTGTTCGCAACTAAAGCTATTAAAGAAATTAACCCATTCTTCGGATGGAATGACCGATGTGTACATAAATTCTCTCCCTCCGGACGGCCCGAAAGCGGTTGATGAACTGTGGATTTTTCAGATTGGGTGCCTGCGGTTCTTCAAGAGAGCAAACTCTATGCCAGGACGAAACGAGCGGGATATCACCGGTTTGGGGGGAATTTGGAACGGGAAATGAGGAAAAATTCAGCAGGCGGGAAAAAGTGCGCACCGGGTGAGGTTGGTGGAGCATAAGCGCCAGGAGAAGGGAGCGGAGTCTGATCTTGGACAAGGGGAACAAGGGGACAAGAAGACAAGGGGACAAGAGGACAAGAGGACAAGGGGACAAGGCATACGTGCCAGGAGAAAGAGTTGAGGCCCGCAGGGTCGTCATGTAATAGCCGTGGTGCGCAGCCCACGGTCACGGCCAGGACAAGACCCAAGCCCGACAAGAATGCCCTTCAATAACAACGAAACAGGTTGGTGGAGTGCGACAGCACAAGGTTGCGGTTGAAAGCGGCAAAGCCCGCCGCACTCCACAGGAATCAGGATCGGTTGGAAACCGCCGCAAACGAGGCGTCGAGGGCTTCGGCCAGCTCATCTACGTTGTCTTTTGAGGCAATCATCGGCATACCGGTGCGGATGACGTTTCCGTACAGTCCGCCTTTTCCAATCAAGACACCTCGTTTCTTGGTTTCTTCAAAAACTTCGGCCAGTCCTTGCGGATTTGGTTCCTTGGTGGTCTGGTCCTTGACCAGCTCAAGGCCAAGCATCAAGCCCATTCCCCGGACATCGCCAATCATGGTGTATTTTTCCTTGAGTCCGTCGAGCTTTTCACGCAGGTAATTGCCGACCACTTTGACGTGGGTGCGCAAATCTTCTTCTTCAATGGTTTTGATGACTGCCAGAGCTGCCGCCATCGAAACCGGGTTGCCGCCAAAGGTTGAAAACGTTGGACTTGGAACGGCATCTGCCACTTCAGGTGTGGCAATCGTCAACCCAATCGGGGCGCCATTTCCCAAGCCTTTGGCGGAAGTGATGATGTCGGGTTCCACGTTCCAATGTTCAATCCCAAACCATTTGTCGCCGGTTCGGCCCCAGGCGGTCTGGACTTCGTCGGCAATAAACAAGCCGCCATATTGTCGGGCAATTTCGGCGGCGCGTTCAAAATACCCTGGTGGAGGAACCACAAACCCACCAACGCCAAGAATTGGTTCCGCCATAAAGGCTGCAATTTGGCCGGAAGTTGTCGTCCGGATGAGTTCTTCGATGTCATTGGCACAGGCCAGTTCGCAACTTGGATAGGTCAGTTTGAACGGGCAGCGGTAGCAATAGGGCGCCGCGGCGTGAACAAACCCGGCTACTTGCGTTGGGAGCAATCGCCAGGGGGCATGACCCATTGCGGAAAGCGACGTGGCCGAGCGTCCGCTGTAGCTATGCCGTAACACCACGATTTCATGGCGTTTGGTATAGAGTTTGGCGGCCATGATCGCCGTATCGTCAGCCTCGGTGCCGCTGCTGGTAAAAAAGGATTTTTTCAGTTTGCCCGGAGTGATTTCAGCCAGTTTTTCAGCCAGGTCCGACTGTGGTTTGTTGGCATAGAGCGTTGACATATGGGTCAACGTTTTGACCTGTTCGACCCAGGCTTCGGTGACTTTCGGATGGGCGTGGCCCACCGACACCGTCAACACGCCGCCAAAACAATCAAGGTATTTGGTGCCTGAATCATCCCAGACGTGCATGCCTTCGCCTCGGACAATGGCCACGGGTTCTTTGTAGTACATCGTCACGGCGGGAAACAAAAATTCCTTGTGTTTGCGGACGATTTCGGATTGTGCTGGTTTTGGTTCTGGTGTGCTCATTAGTACAGATTCCCCTCTCGTTTGCGTCCTGTGTAGTCAATGTAGACGACTTTGATTTCGGTATAAAAATCCAGAGCAGTTGAACCCTGCTCGCGGTCGCCAATCCCGGTTGATTTAATGCCACCAAACGGGACGTGGGCTTCGCCGCCAGTGGTAGGTGAATTGACGTGGGTCATCCCGGTTTCAATTTCATCCACATAGCGGAACACATAATTGGCATCGTTGGTAAAAATCGAAGACGACAGGCCATATTCGCAATCGTTGGCAAAGTCCATGGCCTGCTCAAACGAACTGGCGCGCAGCACCGACAAGACCGGCCCAAAAATCTCTTCACGGGCCAGGCGCATATCCGGCGTCACATGGTCAAAGATGGTTGGCTGCACGAAATAGCCGTTTTGGAGGCGGTCATCGGTCGGACGTTCGCCGCCACAAACCAGCGTGGCCCCATCTTCTTTTCCAATATCAATGTAGCGGAGCACGGTTTTAAATTGGGATTCATCCACGCTCGGCCCCATCTGAGTCCCTGGATCCATTCCATCGCCCAACACCAGGGCTTCAGCTTTTTTCCGGAGGCGGGCCACAAATTCATCCGCGACGGCTTCGTGAATGATCGCCCGGCTGGTGGCGGTGCAGCGTTGCCCGGTGGAGCCAAACGCGCCCTGGGCGGTTGATTCAACCGCCAGTTCCATATCGGCATCCGGCATCACAATCACCGGGTTTTTGCCGCCCATTTCGCACTGAGCTTTCACACCGCGCCGCGAGACATTTTCATACAACCGAATGCCGACCTCGTTTGAACCGGTAAACGACACCGCTTTGACCGCCGGGTGGTTGATGATTTCGTCCCCAGCATCGGAACCCGCGCCGATAATCAGGTTTAAGACGCCTTTCGGAATCCCGGCTTCCTGAAAAAGTTCAACCATCCGCACAGCGGTGCCGGGGGTAATCGTGGCCGGTTTGAAAACCACGGTATTTCCAGCTACCAGTGCCGGACAGATTTTCCAGATTGGAATCGCCACCGGAAAATTCCAGGGAGTCACACAAGCCACCACGCCCAGCGGTTGTTTGACCGTGTAGATAAAATTCCGGGGCAATTCAGAGTGGATTGTCTCACCATTCATGCGGCGGGCCTCGCCAGCACAAAAATCGGCCACATTGATCGAACGTTGAAGTTCGCCCCGTGATTCCGACAGGCATTTGCCTTCTTCGCGGGTCAGGATGCGCGACAGTTCTTCTTTGTGTTGTTCGAGCAGACTGGCAGCCCGAGCGACAATTTTGTCGCGCGCCAGGGCCGGTGTTGACCGCCAGCAGCGTAAGGCTTCGACGGCGACTTCGACCACCTACCGGGCATCTTCGCGCGAAGCCAGCCGCACCGTTCCGATCACATCTTGAATATTGGCTGGATTCAGGTTTTCGGCGGTGCGTGAGGAGGTGCCTTCGACCCACTCGCCGTTAATAAAATTGCGATAAGTTTCCATAGCCTCGATTTCGCCTCGTGGGAAAATGATCGGCAACCGACGAAGCGCCAGTGGGAAAGGGGTTCAAGTGGTGAAAAAAGTGTGCGCCCAGTGGTTGCCGGAATGGTGTATGATGTTGTTGGAAAGCGAGCGTGATCGAAATGAAGAATGGGGAATGAAGAATGAAGAATTTGTTAACCACTTGGAATTCAAGGAGATAACTTATTCGTTTTTCTTCATTCGGTATTCACATTTCAATTTTGGCGAGCGGCAACTATACCACACCTGGCGCGAGGACCGACAATAAATGATCAATCACACAACCGCTGACCAGTGCCGAAATCTCCCTGAACTGGTTCATTTTCATACCTGCCGACAACCCGACAAAACCTTCCTCATTTCAGAAATTGATGGCCGAACATTCACTTATGCCGAATTTACCACGGCGATTCACCGGACAGCCCATCTGCTTACTGGTCATGGAATTCAAAAAGGCGATGTGGTCAGTTTGCTGATGCCCAACAGCGTCGAGTATGTGATTGCCTACTTTGCCTGTTTTCAGCTTGGGGCACTCGCGGGGCCGGTCAATTCATTGCTCAAAGCCCACGAACTGACCTATGTCATCGGTAATTCGGAAGCCAAAGCCATCCTGGTCAACAGTCAGTTTGAGCCGATGATTGATGAGATCAAACACGACTTGCCTGACCTGAAATCCATCATTCGGTTTGACCTGGAATCAGACGCCACGGCTGATCTTCGAGTGGAAAAGTGCCCGGAACCCGAGATTGACCGCGAAGACGAAGCCATCATTATTTACACCTCAGGCACAACCGGAAAACCCAAAGGCTGTTTGTTGACCCACGGCAATTTGCTGGCCAATGCGCGCCAGATTAAAACCTGGCTTGGCTTTGACGAATCGGACCGGTTGCTGACGATCATGCCGCTGTTTCATATGAATGCGGTTTCCGTCACAACGGTCACGGCACTGTTTGCGGGTGGGTCAAGTGTCGTCAGTCCAAAGTTTTCAGCCACCAAATTCTGGCAAATCATTTCTGACTACCAGATCACCTCGTTTGGCTCGGTAGCGACAATGTTGTCAATGCTTCTGAAAACCTACCCCGATGGAATTCCACCTGAGTTCAAAACCGCTCAACTCCGGTTTGGCTTGTGTGGGTCGGCGCCAGTTCCGGCTGAAGTGATGCGCCAGTTTGAAGAACGTTTTGGCTTTCTCATCATTGAAGGGTACGGGCTTTCCGAATCCACCTGCCGTTCGACCTTTAATCCGCCTGATACCCGCCGCCGACCTGGCTCCTGCGGAATGCCCATCGGCAATGAAATGAAGGTGGTTGACGAAGATGACCAGGATGTTCCGGATGGCGAAGCTGGTGAAATCGTGATGCGGGGCGACAATATCTTCAAAGCCTATTTCAAGAACCCGGATGCCACCGCCATCGCCTTTCGCAACGGCTGGTTTCACACCGGAGATGTCGGCTACCGCGACCCGGACGGCTTTTACTTCATCGTGGATCGCAAGTCGGACATGATCATCCGGGGTGGTGAAAATATTTATCCGCGTGAAATTGATGAAGTTCTGTACTCACATCCAGCGGTTGCGGCTGGTGCGGCAGTTGGAATGCCCGATCCGCTTTACGGCGAAGATGTGGCGGCGTTTATTGTCCTCAAAGATGGCTGCCACGCTACGGAAGAAGACATTCTCCAATTTTGTCGTGGGGAATTAGCAGATTACAAATGCCCCAAAGTGGTGTATTTTGTGGCTGATTTTCCCAAAGGTCCAACCGGTAAAGTTCTCAAACGCGAATTAGCCAAACAATTGAAAAACAGAGGATAGGGAGTGGGGGATAGAGGATAGGGAATTAGGGGTTCAACGATTTTTACCCTCAGCCCTCAGCCCCAAGCCCTGGAGTGATTTATGTCCAACAAATCTGACGAGAAATACCACCAGATTTTTGGCTGTGTCGCCGCCCAGGCTACCCGGAGCGCGATTGTCAGCAAGGAATCATTCAAAAAAGAGGAAGGGTATCCCTGGCCACGAGCCAGTGTCGAACACAAAGACGCGCGTGGCACGATTGAGATGCGTCCCGTCGTGCTCGATGAACGTCCGTTGATTCCTCCGGATGAACTGGCGCGGCTGTCGCAGGCGATGTGGGCCCAACGAGAAAAATTGACTGATTTGGAAGCGGATGCCCTCGATATGCTGTGTGCTTCGTGGCTGACGGGTCAGAAAACACCCAAAGGTGGTGTCGTGATTGACATTGATGACTGCCTGAAAATGCGTGGTCTCAAACCAAAGGTCAATGGACAGGGCCGACGCGGTGGGTTTGAGCAGGAACAACGGCGGGAAATGCTCTCCGCGTTTGACCGACTCTCAACCATCTGGATCGAAATGTCGGAAATGACGATTTATGAACCCAATGGCAAAGCCACTCGCGGGCGTGGGCGAAAGAAAAACATCACCGTTCAAAGCCGGGCCTTTGTGATTACTGACGTGTTGGGGCAACGCCGAATTGACGGCTTGATGGATGTCCAGCGCTTTGTGGCCCGCCCCGGCGAAGTCTTCGGCTATTTTCTTGAAGGCCCAGGGCGACAGGTAGCTTTGTTGAGTGCCCAGGCACTCAAATATGACCCGTACCGACAAAAGTGGGAAAAACGTCTGCTTCGGTATCTGGCCTGGATTTGGAAATGTGAAGGCAGCGATTGCGGGACCAAGGAATTTCGGGTGTCGCGACTCCTGGCCGCAGTTGGTGATGATGTGGTTGGAAAACGAGCCCATCGAACCCGCGACCGTTTTGAACGCGCCCTCGACACATTAAAAGCCGATGGGGCCATTTGTGACTGGCAATATGGGCAATGGGATGAGGAGATTGCCACCGAACGCGGCTGGCGTGAAAAATGGTTTGAAGCCCCGGTCGTGATCGAAGCCCCCGACGCCCTCAAAGAACATTACGTCCTGATCGAAGAGGAAATGGAACGCGAGAACCCGGTGGCCGCCCTCCTGGCCGAACCGGTTGACTTGTGCAAGAGTCTCCGGCAGGCCCGCAAAGATCGTGGATTTTCCCAAATTCAACTCGCCGAAGAACTTGGCATTGGGCAAGCCTACCTTTCCAAAATTGAAAGCGGACGGGTCTCTGAAAAACAAATTGGCCCGACATTGCGGGCCAAGTTTATTTCGTGGCTCCGAAGCTGAAAGAACCAGGGCTGAAAACCAGGGCTGAGGGCCATAAGCGCCAGGATAAGGGAACAACGTCTGATCTGGACAAGGTGACACAAAGACAAGCAGACAAGGAGACACCTTCAAGAGTCTCATTCCTCCGCTCCCAACCGGAGTCCGTTCAAGCTGACACACTCTGTGAAATTGCCTCGGTGTCTCCCTGTCTCCCTGTCTCTTCTTCTCCCTGTCTCTTCTTCTCCTTGTCTCTTCTTCTCCTTGTCTCAAACAGGCTCTCATTTCCTTATCCTGGCGCTTATGGCCCTCAGCCCTGGTTTTCAGCCCGTTTTCTTCAGCTCCAGGCATCCCATACAAGGTTCACTGGCTCGCCAACGCGGATGGTCCCGGTTTGCACCACTGTTCCATAGACGCCCGCGTTGTTCTGGTTGAGTCGGACGACGGTCTTCATCACCCGCTTGTCTTGCACGCTCGTGTCTGGATCGAGGTTGATCATCATGCATCGGACGTCACGCGCCGTCACCCTCACGGCTGGCTGTGGCTCGGTGGTGCCGAATACCAGGGTCCCGCTTACCCATTTATCCTCGTGAAACGGTTCGCGGTCGCGAGTCTCAAGCACGATGTTGGCTCGAAAGCGCCTGCGGTCGAGGTTCATTCCCACCTCGCCACCGATTCCGGCAATGGTTGCAAGGCTAATCACCGATATCGGAGCATCGTCGAAGGTCCCGTGCTTGAGCTTCATCAATTCCACACTGCCCCCAAACCGCTCGGCGATCTCGCGCTGGAGTTCCAGGCTGTGAAGTTCCATCTGCGCTCCGGATGGTGTTCGAATGTGCGTTGGCAGGGGCTCGCCGGAACGTTCGTTGAGACCAATGGGCTGGTAGAGAAGGAGTTCCGGAACACGACTCGCTGAAAGCCAGGGAAAGCCGCTGTCATCTCCCAGTCGCCGGAAGGCAAAGCGCCGATCACCATCGAGACCGTGCCACCCGAGAAATGCCGACTCCGTCACAATACCAGCCATGGACTTGACGGGATATCGCACAAGTTCGCAAACGTGTCCAAGTTCTTTCATCATAGAGTCATTCCCTGTCACACCCCGGCTCAGCGACGACGGTACCGATTGCAATCGCGACGCCCCCTGCCGGTCGCCGCAGCCGAGGATTAAGTGTTGCGGTTGAGCCAGTCCGAGAACCGCGTCGGCCCGAGGCGCGGATTGTCGCCAGGCATCAGGCTTTGATCGTTGAGTGCCATGCCGAAATAAAGTGCCGTGGGATCAGCGATGACCGTTCGTGCGTCTCCAGTCGCGTTCAGAAATTGTCGCACGAGGTCGTCTTGACGGATCGGGTCAGGACCGGCCAGATCAACTATGCCGTTCACTGGCTCCGCGAGGGCTGCTTCGGCCATGGCGTCGGCGACATCATCCGACACAATGGGCTGCATCAAAACTGGTGGAAGTCGAACTATTTGCCCTTCAGTCGCTGCCTGGGCAATACCGCCCACAAACTCGAAGAACTGCGTGGCACGAATGATGGTGTACGGGATTGGGGAAGCCTTGACCAGATTTTCCTGAGCCATCTTCGCCCGAAAGTACCCGCTCTCAAGCAAGCCGTCGGTGCCGACCACTGACAACACTACATGATGACCGACACCTGCCGCAGCTTCCGCATCCAGGAGGTTTCGACTCGACACTTCGAAAAACTCCAGAACTGCCTTGTCTTCCCAGGAGGGTGCATTCGCGACATCAACGACGACTTTTGCGCCGTCGAGCGCCTCAGCCAGCCCTTCGCCGGTCACCGCGTTAATTCCCTTCGAGGGTGAGGCAGCCACAACTTCATGACCCTTGTCGCGAAGCTTCTTAACGACTTTGGCTCCAATGAGTCCAGTACCGCCGATGACGATGATTTTCATATAGCTCTCCTCATTTGATGGTTGCTTGCTGCGTGGAAATCTTCGATGCGCACATCAGAGGACACCTAGCCAGTGATTATGCGCCACAATGGTGCATAACAGGGGTATTGAGCATGTTTTCCGGCTTTCAGTCGTCCAACACGCGTATGAGGGATCTTTTCAAACTTTTGCGGTGTGACGGCATATTATGAATAAAAACTGACTCTGGCAAGCAAGTTTGTAAATTGATTTGAGCCGAATTCCTGTCATTGCCAAATCAAATTTTATCAAAGGCAGTTATCCAAACTATTTACTATGCCGGATAAGTGGGAAGACACAATTTGCCAGGTATTATCGTGATCAGCGATTATCTAACACTTTATGCCAGGTATCAAACGTCCAATAATATCACCTTATTAGAGATATCCGTAAGTGGGAAGCGATATAAAATCTGAAAAGCTTGGAGAGGCACTGATTTAGAAAATAATTGTATATAAACAATTTATATATAGAGAGAGCGAATCATTTCGGTCTTCAGTCGTTGATATAGCACTAAAACATATTCTGTAGTTATTCCAACATTTTGATACTGTCTAAATTGTATACCAGTCATCATTATTAGCTGAATTCGAAAGCATTTTGACGACTATCCGTAGATTGAAAAAGATACTTTGCTTAACATAGTAAAACCTAGATTCATCACAAATCAATACAACATCCGGATAGATGAAAAGTCTTGTCGTTGAAATATGTATTTCCATGTTATTTGAGTAAGCTTTTCCTGGTTAGATCAATTCAGGCTGTCCCTGCTCAAAAAACGTGTTTTGTGAGTTGTTCTCAGTGCTGTCGGTTTATTGGCTTTAACCCTGGCCCTGGATGTGTGGTTTTGAACTGGCGTCCAATCGAAGACTTTTTGGCGGAGTATTTGATGGCGGTAATTCGACGCTACGCTGATTGCGGGGTTGGTTTACGTTTGTGCGTCCGCCTGACGGACGTTTTGGTCGCCGCAGTGCGTTTCAACCAGCGGTTGAGCACCTTGATTGAGAACCGATAGTGGCTCGCGGTGTTTGGACCAAGATAGGTCGTCAGGGGATGTTTGCCCGTCCACTCGAAATGTCCATTCTTGAGAAGCTGCTCAGGGGACAGGTCCTCCACAATTTGGAGGATTTGACGGTATCCAGATTCGAAGTCGGCCTGGACTTCCGCCGGAGACCGCAAACAATGTTTCACCCAAATCGCCTGGTTGAGCTTTGGGGTCTCGTTCCATTTATAGCCAGGGGCCGGCATCTCAGGCATTTCCCCTTTTCGCCCATCCTCATACCAGGTCAGGAACAGGTGCTGCCACTCCGCCAGATGAGCAACAAGATCAGCCACCGTCCATCCATCGCCCCACACACCTTGCTCTTGGAACCGTGCTTCCGGGATTTCCCGAAGCAGCGCGCAAAGCGAATCGTGTTCCGTTTGAATATCGTCAATCAACGCCTGTTTTGACTCATATCGCATCGTCGCGAACTCCTGTTCCTGGGTATCCGCTTCACACTTTGCATCATTCGACGACAAACCCATTGAAAAAAGCGGGCTGAAGATATTGGGCTGAAGATTTCGGGTCAATCAACCCTGGTCCCATTTTCTTCAGCCCGTTTTCTTCAGCCCAACTTCTTCAGCCCCAAGCCCGTTTTCTTCAGCCCGGAGCTTGCGAGTCTTCAACCCTGGTTTTCAGCCCTCGGATTTATTCGGGTCGGTCACAAAAAATCCAAAAACCCCGCGTCCAAGCAAGGCAAAAATCATCGTGAAAATTGAACCAACCACCAGGGCTGGTGCCCGTCGCATCATGCCTTCCGACATGGTGAGAACCGTTCCTTCCTTCACATTGAGCGCGTCCCAGTGAACAAAGTAGGTATTCAAATTTAAGGCATAGCTGGCAAATGTGGCCGAAAAGATCAGGATCTGGGCAAACAACCCGAGCATCACCCCGACCAGCGCCGTTTCAATCCAGGACATCTTCGCTATTTTCCCAGACATCGCGCCATAATAAATCGCACTGATTTCGGTCAACACAACGATTGAAAACGTGCCAGTTCCTCGTGGTGCATAGGGAACACCAGCTAACCCGAGCCAGAACCGGCCAATCGTAAAAATTACAATCATCACCAGTGGCAACTGGATGAATTTCAACACTTTCAAAAGCATAAAACTCCCTTTTTAAATGAAGAACAAAGAAAGTGGTTAGTGATTAGTGATTAGTGATTAGTGATTAGTGATGCCAGTTAAGGGTTGAAGTGTTTTTTGGTTTTCATCCCCGTTGGGATGGAGTCAGGTGAGCCGGTGGTCAGCGTCGCTTTGGACGCGCCACCACCGGATGCGGGTCATCTCCAAATTTCCCTGTCCGGCCAGCCGGGGATGAGGAGGCGACGTTTTCCCAGGGTTTGCACCTGGGCTACATACCTACGCGGGAGTTCCTGGGCTCAAATCCGCTCTCTTTTCAACTCTTCATTCGCATTACTAATCACTAACCACTAACCACTAACCACTTTCTTCGTTCTTCATTCCTCAATTCTTCATTTAGTTTTCAGTGTGGTAGTCCAAACACATAGTAGATAAAACACAAGGCGCCCAGGACGACTGAGCCGCCATTGAGTTCTTTGGCACGACCAGTGAGCACTTTCAGAACCGGATACAAAACCAGTCCCGCCGTCAGTCCATTCCCGATGTTGTAGGTAAACACCATCATGGCAATGGTGGCACAGGCTGGGACGAGTTCGGTCCAGTCGTCAAAGTTGATTTTGGTAATTGATCCCACCATCAACAATCCGACCGCAATCAGTGCCGGAGCGTAGGCAAATCGCAATTGTTGCAGTGGAGACACCAGTGGAATAAAGAAGAGTGACACGGCAAAGAGTACCGCCGTGGTAATCGCAGCCAAACCAGTCCGTGCACCTTCACGGATGCCGGTTGCCGATTCAATATAGGCACCGCTCGTTGATGTTCCTATCAAACCGCTGAACATACACGTCAGTGCATCAACTGTCATCGGGCGTTCAATTTCAGGGAAATCGCCTTTTTCGTCAAGGATATTTGCCGCCGCGCCAACTCCGACGAGTGTGCCAAGCGTGTCCAAAAATCCCATGAGAAATAAGGTCAGTAACAATGGCAGAAAGCTCAACCGGAGTACACCAGCAAGATCGAGTTTGAATGCCAGCGGCGCCAGGCTGTACTCACCAGTGAACGGAATGGCCGCAATCCCGGTTGGGGCTTTCCCAAACCCAAGCAGGACCCCAACAACAGCAGTAACCGCAATTCCAAGAAAGATCGCGCCCCGGACCTTGCGATAGAGCAGGGTCACCATAATGAGAAAGCCAAAAATCGCCAGCAACGTTTGTGGATCGCGGAGGTTACCAATTTTCACCGGGACATCTGGTGTTCGGAGAATTTGTGTTCCGGGCGTCAGCAGCGCTTCAGCCGGCATCCCGGCGACAAAACTGGTGACAATGCCGGTTTCATACAGACCAATCAACGCCAGGAAAAAGCCGATTCCCACCGCAAAACTATGTTTGAGACTGGGTGAAATGGAATTGGCCAGCCAGGCGCGGATCCCAAACAACGTGATCAGGTAAAATCCAATGCCGCTGATGAATACCGCCCCCAGACGTTGCTGCCAGGTAATGCCAAGAGCCACTAACCCAAAGGCAATAAAGGCGTTTTCACCCATGTAGGGTGCCACGGCAATCGGACGATTGGCATAAAGCCCTATCAAAGTACAGCCGAATACCGCAGCCAAAATAGTGGCAACCGTGCTGGGGCCAATTGGGAGACCCGCAAAACTCAGAATTGCCGGGTTAATGACGATGATATAGGCCATGGTGACAAACGTAGTCACCCCGCCAATCAGCTCGGTCCGAACAGATGTGTTCCGCTCCCGAAGTTGAAACAGTCGTTCAAGCATTGAAGTGAATGGTCCTTTAGTGAAAGTCGTGAGGGGCGAGCGGCTGCGAGTTTATCCAAACCCACAAATTCCGCAAATGGGTGAACCATGTTTCGGAGACTCGGAATTGATAAAAAATTGAGCTTTTTTTGAGGATTATGAAGTGAGTCCAACGGTACAGTGTGACCTATCTCACCCACCTTGAATCACATCCCAGGTAACAATTAGTACACAGGTAAGAACAAGTTGTTGGTTATCCTGGAAGACAGCCATTTTCAGCATTGCGTCTACTCCCTCAAAAAATGACGAATGCAGTTGCCTGTTTCAACCCTGATCCTGAAAGTTGCCGGGAGTGTTTGGAACTGGAGTTTTGTGTAGTCAAGGTGGGTTTGCTCTATCTCCCTGAGAGCAGATTGCTTGCTTTTACGCGTTCAGGTTTAGCCCACTATATTACCTGGGAAGCGCAAGCTGGTTTCTTTTGATATTGGCAACGTTGAATTTCCGCCTCTTCCGAATCAGGTTTCGCACTTTAGCCCCTAAATTTTTCTGCCTTCCTATCTCCCATATCTGAAAAATTGTGGGCTAATGAATTTCTATTCAGGAGTATTTTCAGAATGATTTCATCACGACGTCTCTCTTTTTTTATTTTTTTGTTGAGTATCGGTTTCCTGTACTTCCCCAAATATCTGGGTGAAGTAAATGCCCAGAAACAAACCCTGCCTCAAACTGCGAGTTTTACCAGCCCTGCTCAATCATCAATTTCGGTTCAAGCTGCCGGACGGGGAAGGCCCTGGGTCAATTTCGAGGATGGATATGCCCTACCGTCCTTGTATCCGGCATCAGACGCTCAGGCAAAAGCTCCAACTGAGTTTCAACCAATGTATCGTGGCAATGTGGATTCGATTTTTCCAAACAGCCCGGAAGCCCAGCACCGACGAGCCACCGGTACCTTGATTGAGTCTCCGTTTTTGCCGCCGGTTCAAGAAGTGACCATACTGGATGCGCCTGATTTTGTTGGTGCCGGAGACTTTGACGCTGATGGCCACACGGATCTGGTGGCCTTGACCCGTGGGAAAAGCGAGTTGCTTGTGATCTCTGGTGATGGCCAGGGTGGACTCCATCCAACCCAACGAATTGATCTTCCTGGGCTGGTTAGAACTGCTGCCGTGAGCCAGCTCAGTTTAGCGACCGGATCAGCCAGTCTCGCGATTGCCATCCAGAGTACTGATGGAGACGAACTGCTTTTCCTCAACCCTGCTCAAAAAATTGGGGTGTCAGATTTTCAACGATTGAAGCTCCCCGGAACGGTGACAGCCTGTGCCTTTGGTCAGCTCTCAGAAACATCAACGGCTGACTTGATCGTGGCGGTTGGGAACCAGTTGCTATTGTTCCAGGAAAGGAGCTTACTGGCTGGAAATGAATTGAAAGCCGACCACACCCAATCAGTGCCATTTGTGACCAAAGCCATTGCGACCGG